>NZ_JBFAHF010000006.1:0-238470 GCF_040654015.1 Nocardia sp. NPDC050799 | reverse complement strand
TATTTGGTGACTTCAGCACTCACTGCAGTACCAGGAGTTCACTCAAATCTCGAGCGCTGAGAACCGACCGGCGCCCGAGTTCCCAGATGCGCTCTTAGTACTCCAGCATCACTTCGTGATGTAATCGGTGTCGGCGCTGGTAGTGAGCTTGTTTCGCTCGGTGCTGGTGTCGTCTTCGCCAGGTCGACCAGTGCAGTGCTGTGGTGAGGTTCGGGACCGGGGTGGTCAGGTGTGCCAGGAGACGTCTGATCTCTCCGAGAGTGAGTGGAATGAGGCCGCTGCCAACGCTTTTGGGGAGACAGCCGCTGTCACGGCGAGGTAGGTATGCGCCAGCAGGGCGAGGGTGATGTGGCGGTACCAGGCGTCGTAACGACGGACCTGATAGTGGTCGAGCCCGACTTCGGTTTTCGCGGTCTGGAAACAGTCTTCGACCGCCCAGCGGGCGCCGGCGACTCGGATCAGGTCGTCGTCGCTGGTGCCGATCGGGGCCCCGCACAGGTAGTACGCGATTTCGAACTCACCCTTGGTGTCGGGGGTCAGTGATCGCCGGGCCAGCAACCACCGGGCCCAGCCGGGCCCGGCCTCGCTCTCGGTGGGCACGGAGGCCACGGCCCAGTCGAAAACCCGAGGGCATTTCGCGCCGTCTCCGCAGCTCCGGCGCTTCCACGCCTGCGGCGGTGCGTCAGCGACAACCTGACCGGCACGCCGACTGCCGGCCAGCGACAACATCACCGGCGCACTGCTGGGCACGGCCACCACATACCCGACCCGCCGCCGCTCGAGCCAGGTCCGGAACTTCGAATCACCACCGTAAGCCTCATCAGCGGTCACCCACCGTGCAGGCACCCCAGCATCCAGCGCCCGGGCCAGCATGCGCTGGGCCAAGACCTGTTTCGTCGCGAAATCGACCTCGTCGGGCACCCCGGCATCGCGGCAACGCGCCCGATCAGCGATCCACGACTTCGGCAGATACAGTTCCCGGTCGATCAACGTGCGCCCCTTCACGCTCGTATATGCGCAGAACACCCCGAGCTGGCAGTTCTCGACACGACCGGCCGTTCCCGAATACTGCCGTTGCACCCCAGCCGATTTCACCCCCTTCTTCAGAAAACCGGTCTCATCGACAACCAGCACGCCCTCCGGATCACCCAAATACTCGACCGCGTACGACCGCGCATCATCACGCACCCCATCGACATCCCACGCCGCCGCATTCAGAAGACGCTGCATCCCGATCGGCGTCAGATCGCCCGCGGCCTCGGCCAGTGTCCAGCCGTTCTTTCCCGCCAGCGGCGCCAGCAGACCCCGCACATACGCCCGCGCCCGCCGACGTGGCTCCGCCCGCAAAAACCGGCCCGCCACCCGCCCGAACAACTCGTCCAACCCAGCCGTCCACGCCACCAGATCTTCATCGATCAACACGAAAGCATATGCTACCCAGCACATCACGAAGTGATGCTGGAGTACTAACTCTGATCCCGGGTGGACTCTTTATCGGGGACTGCTCACGCACTGCTCCAGCATCGGGAGGGCCAAAGCTTTCGAGGTAGATAGCAGGCGGCGACCACCGCCAGCACAACCATTGAGAAACCTTGCGCCGCAATCGGTTTCTCAGCGTTGGGAGGACGCCGAAGGCGCTTCCGTGCCGGTCGCGATATGGTTTCACTGCCGGATGTCATCAATTCCCCAGTTGAATCCGATCCTCTCTGTGTACCGATAACTGCGGATAAGCGGCCGGTGAATGTGTGCTGCGCGGTTCCGGGGATCCGGAAAAGCTCTCGAAAGGTAGATACGTCATGGGCAATCTCGCCGAACTCGGGAACCGCAACTCGGAGGCATTGATGGGTGCCGCCGGCCCTGCCCTGCGCGAGGCATTGCAGCGACACCTGAACGACGCGCGTGCCGACCAGCGCAGCCACTTGCACTCCTTCATCGCGCCCTCCGAGTAGTCCGGGCACAGCGCACGATCCGTGGACGTGCCGACGCGCCGAGCTGTCCACGGGTTCACCGGATCGAATGCTTGGACGCGCATCGCAACGAGAGGATCAGAACCGATGGACCATTATCCTGGCGAATTCCCCCATGACAGGGAACAACAGCGTACGCAGGCGCGGGATTGCGCCCGGGGGATTGAACGATGAATCCTCCCAATGGCTTTGCCAACAGCAATACTCGGTCCTCCAGACTTGCCGCCTATTCCGATCTGTGTAGCGATGCCGGTCCGATCCATGCACGAGTAGCCGCCAACCTTGGCGTAAAGCTGCTGGCCGACGAACCGCTTCCGTTCCATCAGGTCGCTTCGCCTTGCTTGCTGCGGGTGCTGATCTCGCTCGAATCTCCGGAGATTCCGTTCTTGAACGATCCGAGAGAACTGGCGGCGGGGCGGCGATCACCACAATGGGAGTTCCTTTGTGACCAGGTGGAGAACTGGGATGGCCTGTCTACTCGCCAGCAGCTGCGGGTGGTGAAGGTCCTTGCAAAGCTGGCATTTTGGGAGATGATCGTTGCCCTCGTCGCGCCCGGCAATCACGATGCCTCGGAGTACGAGACGCGAGCACTGGCCTCCAGACGGGACGCCGCGCTTCTCCAGCTCGATCCTGGCGATCGTGATGCCGCCACGGGAGTGCACGACTTCACTGCTCGTACTGCGCTGGACGAGCACTTACCGGGCACTGTGCGCCTCGGAGCGGCAGTCAACCTGGTCGTCCATCATGCGCTCTCGGGTGGGCAGCTCGCCGATGTCGAGCACTGGGCGGCAGTCGCGGAGCCGCTGCTGGGGTCCATTCCGGTCGAGGGTGAGGGTTTGCTGCTACACAGCTGCTACTGGCGAGGGGTCAGCTTCGTGCCGTATCTCAAGGGCGATCACGACAGTGTCAGGTGGATGCTGGACATGGCCGAAGAGGCCGCGGTCCAAGCCTGTGACGAGGAGTGCAACCCAAATTCGCTCCCTTCCCTGGAGAATCTACATCCGCTGCTGGAGACGCGTGGCCGTGCGGCTCGGGACGCTGGAGATCTGGACTCGGCTGAGCATTATTATCGCCGTTTCGTCGATCACGATCCGCTGGATCCGAAGGGATGTGTCCGCCTGGCGGACTTCCTTTTCGGCACTGGGCGAAAGAGTGAGGCGCGAAACGAATACCTGCGCGCAGCCGAACTCGGCGTGCCCATGACAACTTACGCAACGGCACGGGCAGCCCTATGTCTCGCCGCGGAATAGTCCGATGGGGCCACTGACATCCCACTCTCCATGAGAAACAGATGAGAACACGATGCCGTCGAGAGCGGTTGCTACTAAAGGGTTCTCAACTCTGGGGAACGGGTGCAGACATCGATCGCGGTACGATTGGCCCGCCGGGATATCCTCTGATACCCCGGTTGAATTCCCAGTTTCCCGTGCACCGATAACCGCGGATGAACGGCCGGTGACTCTGTGCTGCGCGGTTCCGGGAATAAGGAACAGCTCTCGAAAGGTAGATACGTCATGGGTAATCTCGCCGAACTCGCGAACCGTAACTCGGAGGCATTGATGGGTGCCGCCGGACCCGCCCTGCGTGAGGCACTGCAGCGACACCTGAACGAAGCGCGTGCCGGAAAGCGGGGCAACTTCAACTCCTTCATCGCCCCCGCCGAGTAGTCCGGACAAGTGCGTGACCCGTGGACGTGCCGACGCGCGGGCTCGTCCACGGGTTCGCCGCACCGGGTGCCAGCGGTCGCGCATCACAACGAGAGGATCAGAACTGATGGAGCAGCAGCCTTGTGAATTGCCTTGGCATGGTTGGTCATCGGAATTCTCCGCACTACAGCGTGACGGGTGGCGGCCGTTGCCGTTCTACGAGTTCGTGGTCAAGATCCACGGCCGCTGCAACCTGGCCTGTGACTACTGCTACATGTACGAGATGGCGGATCAGAGTTGGCGGTCCAAGCCGAAGGCGATGAGCCGGCAAATCTTCCTCGGCGCCTGCCAGCTGATCAAGGAACACGCGGTCCACTTCGGACTGCCGGTGATCGACCTCGTTTTCCACGGCGGGGAGCCACTGCTGGTCGGGCCAAGCGATCTGGAGTACTTCGCACGGACCGCCCGGGAGATCTTGGATCCGGTTGTACAGGTGCGCTTGGGAATTCAGACGAACGGGGTCTTGATCAACGACGATGTACTGCGCATCTGCGACCAGTGGAACGTCAAGATCGGCGTCAGCCTCGACGGCGGAGAACCGGAGCACGACCGGCATCGGCTCGATCGCGCCGGCCGCGGTAGCTATGCCCGTGTCGTTGCCGGACTGGAGCAGCTGATGCCCCCGCACCGGCGGCATCTGTTCTCAGGACTGCTGTGCACCGTCGACGTGAGGAACGACCCCGTGCAGACCTACGAGGCAATGCTTCCCTTCGCGCCACCGGCAGTTGATTTTCTTCTGCCCCATGGTAATTGGACTACGCCACCACCGGGTCGCATACCGGACTCCGCCGAGACGCCGTATGCCGACTGGCTGATCACGGTCTTCGACCGATGGTATGGCGCACCGGTACGGGAAACCAGTGTGCGGTTGTTCGGTGACATCATCGAGCTGCTGCTGGGCGGCCAGGCGGGTTCGGAATCCGTCGGACTGTCGCCGATCCGCACGGCCACCATCGAAACCGATGGCTCGCTCGAACAGGTCGACCAACTGAAGTCGGTGTTCGACGGTGCCGCGCGAATTCCGGTTCGGGGCAGCGGCAACATGTTCGATGTGGCGCTGTCGGATCCGTCGATCGTGGCCCGTCAGATCGGCGCCGCCGCGCTGAGCGATACCTGTCTCGCGTGCCCAATCCACACCGTCTGCGGCGGTGGGCATTACGTGCATCGCTATCGGGAGGGCGCCGGCTTCCGCAACCGGTCCGTGTACTGCGCGGACTTGACCAAGCTCATCACACACATCGAATCGCGGGTGCGCACCGATTTCGAAGCGGCACTGGCGATCAGCGGCACGGAAGACCACACGCCCGCCTGACACCACCTGCCTCGGCCAGCTCTCCGGACCTCACAGGAGCTCGACCATGACTGTCCCCGGACTGCGCGGCAATCGGAACTTCGCCTTGCTGTGGTCTGGAAACGCGATGTCGCTGATCGGATTTCACGGCACCCGCATCGCCACGCCGTTGCTCGTCCTGGCGCTCACCCATTCCCCCACACTCGCCGGTTGGGCCGGATTCGCGCTCAGCGCACCGAATCTGATTTTCCAGGCCGCCGCCGGAGTGGTGGCGGACCACTACGACCGGATCCGCGTACTCCGGATCTGCCAGCTGGTCGGGCTCCTCTCGGCATGCGTGGTGACGGCGGCGGTCGCCGCCGATCCGCAGGGGCTCGCGCTGATGATCATCGTCGCCGCGTTCCTCGAGGGCACCGTGTACGTCTTCATCGAAATCTGCGAGGTCGGTGCGGTGCGTGATGTCGTGCCCGAATCTCAACGCTCGGCAGCCTTTTCGTTCCTCGAGTCCGAACAGCCGATCGCGTTGCTCATCGGGCGCGCCGCGGGCGGCGCGATCTACGGGCTGGCGCGCTGGCTGCCGTTCGCCGTCAACGCCGCCTCCTATCTGTACTGTCTGGTTGCCCTATCGCTGATCCGCCGCGAGCAGCCTGCGACGCCGGTGGCGCCCCGGGCGCGGCCGAGCATACGCGATATTGCTGCGGGCGTTCGCGTCGTATGGAATGAACCGCTATTGCGTCTGTCGACAACGGTCGCCGCACTGTCGAACATGATCATTCAGATCGTGCTTTTGCTGATCCTGTTCGAACTGACCCATGCCGGACGTCCGGCTTGGATCGCGGGCGTCGTGCTCGCCGCCGCAGGCGTCGGCGGAATCCTCGGCGCTGTGGTGGCAGCCCGGATCACCACCCGTTTCCCTGCCGCAGTGATCTATCGCACCGGGTTGTGGGTGTGGACGGCGCTGCTCATCCCGATCGCAGTGAGCGATAACCCCTTCGTACTCGCACTGTGCTGGGGCGGCATCGGCGGCGTCGGCGTGGCGGGCAGTGTGGCGTTGACGATCTATCAAGTCGAAGTCATCCCTGAGGAAGTATTCGGCCGCGCCGTCGCGGCGATGGGACTGATGACCAACGGTGCGGCGGCATTGGGCGCGCTCGCCGCCGGCTACTTGCTGTCACTGTTGGGACCCGTTCCAACGCGGTGGATTTCGCTTGCGCTGATGTGCGGACTGGCCGGCATCGTGAGCGTGAGTCGGTCTGCGCGTCCGACAGCGCTCCGTTCGGCGAGTTACGGCGCTCCGCTGGAGTGAGCTGTCGTGCAGGCTCGGCGTCCTGCGCGAACGACCCGCCCTCGTAGGGCTGGACTCGAACGCTCGACATGCGAAACGGCTCCATCCGAGAGCCTGATCAACCGCCGAAGTCCCCCGACGTGAGGTCAGTTTATTGATGGCCTTCGTCGATGACGATCTATTATGGAAACCGACCGTCGGATCGCTCCGACCCGAACGCCGAAACACGGCCTCTGCTCGCGCTGGACGTGGGCGCCGCAGCCGCATGTCGTCCTGGCGCTGACTCGCCAGCAAGCGGGTTCGCCGATGAGACGCACAAGGGCGACACCGACCCCGGCGATGGGCTGCGGCGGTGTCGGCGCCAGCGTTAATACTGCAACGACACTCGGTTGAGTCGGTGCTGGTAGATGTGTGTGGTGGTGTTGGATCGTGCTGTGGCCGAGTTGGATTCGTTGATGGCGGTGGTGGGTGCCCGGTTCACGCGGTCGGAGCCGCGGGCTCGGGCGCGGGAGTATGTGTCGGGCCTGGTCGCGGGGCTGGAGCGGAAGAATGGGTGGACGCTGGCCGAGCGTGCCGGTGAGGCGGGTCCGCAGGGGATGCAGCGGTTGCTGCGGCGGGCGGACTGGGATGTCGATGGGGTCCGTGACGACGTGCGGGCCTATGTGGTGGACCGGCTCGGCGATCCGGATGCGGTGCTGGCCGCCGATGAGACCGGGTTCTTGAAGAAGGGGGTGCGCTCGGCGGGGGTGCAGCGGCAGTACTCGGGCACGGCTGGGCGGACGGAGAACTGCCAGATCGGGGTGTTTCTGGCGTATGCGTCCGGCCGCGGGCATGCGCTGATCGACCGGGAATTGTATGTTCCCGAGTCGTGGACGGTCGACCGTGAGCGTTGCCGGGCTGCGGGCATCGCCGATGAGGTCGGGTTCGCTACGAAGCCGCGGCAGGTGATCGCGATGCTGGACCGGGCCCTGGCTGCCGGGGTGCCGTTCGCGTGGTTCACCGCCGATGAAGCCTGGCACGACTACGGGGTACCGGTCTCCTTGGCGATCAATACGCTGCTGCTCGAACGCTTCCTGCGCCACTTCGCCGGTTACGTCGACAAGCCGCATGGTCTGAGCACCCCGGCCGCCGGTTCGTTCGACCTCAATCTGATCGAACGCGAACCCTATGGCGTAGTCGGAGTCATCGCCCCGTGGAACGGCGCGATGGTCGTGGCCGCCTCGTGTGTGGCTCCCGCATTGGCCGCCGGCAACGCCGTCGTCTTCAAACCCTCGGCGTCGGCGCCGTACGCGGCGTTGCGGTTCGGTGAGTTGTGCACCGAGGTGGGGCTGCCACCGGGGCTGGTCGATGTGGTGCCGGCCGAGGCGGAGGGCAGTGATGCGCTGGTGCGGCACGCCGGCATTCGCAAGATCCATTTCACCGGCGGCGGGGTGACCGCGCGCAAGGTCCTCGCGGCCGCCGCGGAGAACCTGGTGCCCGTGGTCGCCGAGCTGGGCGGCAAGTCCGCCAATATCGTATTCGTCGACGCGGATCTCGATGCCGCCGCGCAGCTGTCGGCATATCAGGGTCCCCTCGTCCAATCCGGGCAGAGTTGTGCCTGTGCCAGCCGCGTACTGGTGCACGAATCCGTCTACGATTCTTTCCTGGAAAAGTTCGTTGCCGCCGTCGAATCCGCGCGCGTCGGCGACCCATTCGACCCCTCGGTGATATTCGGCCCGGTGGTGAGCGCGACGGATGCCGAACGAATCCTCGGCGTGATCGATCGGGCCGTGTCCACCGGTGCCGGGGAACTGCTCACCGGCGGAAAACGGATAGGCGGCGATCTCGCCGACGGCTATTACGTCGAGCCCACGGTATTCGGCAACGTCGACAACCGATCGGACCTGGCGCGGACCGAAACCTTCGGTCCCGTGGTGTCGGTGATGAAATTCGCCGACGAGGCGGAAGCGATCGCAACCGCCAATGACAGCCCCTATGGTCTCAACGCCTTCATCCAGACCACAGACCTGGCCCGCGCGCACCGTGTCGCGCGGTCTCTGCACGCCGGATCCATATGGATCAACCAGGTCAGTGATATCTCACCGCAGGGGCCCTACGGCGGATACAAACACAGCGGCTTCGGCCGCACCGGGGGCTCGACGGCCTCTACGAGTTCATGCAGGTGAAGAACATTCGAATCGGAATGGGCTGAACTACGGCCGATCAGGGGCGGCGAACGCCCGACCGGATGGCCGTCGATCGCGCGGGAGCCGGTGGGTCGATCCGGACTCCGCGTCGGCACGTCTCGCTGCGGGGGCGTATCGCGACGCCCGGCCCGCCGGCCACCGCGCGTCGGCCGGCCATTCCGCTTCTGTGGGCCGGCTATAGGTGCACTCGGCCGATGATCGGCCCGGTCGAGCGCACCGCGTGGTGGGAGGGCCCGCCGGAATCATTCGGCGGGCCGTCGGCTATTTCAGTGTGCTGCCCGCGTCGACGGTCATGGGAAGTCCGGTGACGTAGCGGGCTTCGTCGGAGGCGAGGAACAGTACAGCGTTGCTGATGTCCACCGGTTCGACCCAGCCGACCGGCAGTACATGCATGAACTGTGCGACCGGCTCGAAGTCCGCCACACCCGGATTCTCCAGATCGGGGCGGAACATTTTCATGGTGCCCTCGTTCATGAACATCGGTGTATTCACATTGGTCGGATGCACCGAGTTGACCCGGATCGAATGTTGGCCCAATTCGACCGCGAATGTCCGCATCAGGCCCACTACACCGTGCTTGGCGGCGATGTAGTGGCCCGTATGCGGATAGGCCTTCAGTCCACCCACCGAGCTCGTCAAGATGATGGATCCGCCCGCGCCTCCGGACAGCAGATGCGGGACAGCGGCTTTCACGGTCTTCCAGACACTGGAGAGGTTGATGTCGATCATCGTGTTCCAGTCCTGCTCGCCGAGCTTGTCCAAGGTCTCGCCGCCGTTGCCGATCCCGGCGTTGGCGACAACGATATCCAGCCGGCCCAGCTGCTCGACCCCGCTACCCACCGCGGCGTGCAAGGCGTCGAAGTCGCGGACGTCGACCTGCGCGGTGACGATCCGTCTACCCAATCCTTTCACCAGGTCGGCGGTTTCGGCGAGGTCGTCCGGTGTGGACGGCGGAATCTGGTCGGTGCCACTGACCGGTTTGCACACATCGACCGCGATGATGTCTGCGCCCTCCTGCGCCAACCGCACCGCGTGGCTACGTCCCTGGCCCCGTGCCGCACCTGTGATGAAGGCGACCTTGCCTTCGACTCGACCGACCATGAAGCACCTCGTTCCTCGCGATCGGGCGAGGGAACGCCCGATATCCAATAATATTCGATCGTTTGATCGATCGATCAAATCGTGCACTGGGTGCGGGCTGCTGTCAATGGCTCGCCCGGGAATGCGACTGCCTGATCGTGGCGGCCGGCAGTGATGTCCATGGGTGTTGCGCTCATCGGCCGGGCCGGCGCTGTGCTGCGTTATGGCAGCGGCTGAGCTGGGCGCTTTCGGGGGTTTTCAAGGCTGGGCCGCGCGGCCCGGGGTGCGAGCTCCGGGTCATTTGTCTTCTTGACCCCGGTCTGCGGGTCGTGGTACTCATGAATCGCTCACTAATTCTGATCGATCGATCAAACCAGCGGTGTCTTGGTAGATCTCGCGGGGAGCGACGGATCAGCCCGCCGCCCCGTGTCACGAAAGGCTGACAATGACCGATCCGGCGTCTGTCGACTACTTCTCCGATGCACTGGTCGCCCAGGACCCCTACGAATATCTGGCCTATCTGCGTAGCCGGAACCCGGTGTTCCGGGAACCGCACTACGGAGTTGTCGCGGTCACCGGCTACCAGGAAACCAACGAGGCATTCCGGAATACCGATGCCTTCTCCGCCTGCGTCGCGATCGGCGGACCGTTTCCACCACTGCCGTTCGTCCCTGTCGGCGACGACATCGGCGCGCAGATCGAGGCACATCGGCACCAGTTCCCGATCTACGAGCACATGGTCACCATGGACCCCCCGGAGCACACCCGCACCCGTACCCTGTTGAGCCGGCTGCTCACCCCCAAGAGGCTCAAGGAGAACGAGGAGTACATGTGGCGGCTGGCCGATCGCCAACTCGACGAGGTTCTCACAGGCGACCGATGTGAGTTCCTCGACGACTACGCGAAGCCGTTCGCCACACTCGTCATCGCCGACCTGCTCGGCGTTCCCGACGCCGACCGGGACAAATTCCGCGCCCGGCTGGCCGGCCACAAGGACCCCGGCACCAGGGTGGGGGCCCTGGACCATGAGCCGGTGGGAAGCAATCCCTTGGAATGGCTGGAGGAAACCTTCGGTGAGTACATCGCCGAACGTCGCGCCTCTCCGCGCGAGGACATTCTGGGAATACTCGCGTCCACGACCTACCCCGACGGATCGGTACCCGAGATCATTGATATCGTGCGCCCGGCGACCTTTCTCTTCGCGGCCGGACAGGAGACCGTCACCAAACTGCTCAGTTCCGCGGTCCGGGTGCTCGCCGAACGACCGGAGCTCCAGCAACTGATCCGCGCGGACCGCAGTCTGGTCGGTCCGCTGATCGAAGAATCGCTCCGTATCGAAAGCCCCACCAAGGTCGACTTCCGGCTCGCCCGTAAGAGCACGCAACTGGGTGGTGTCGATATCCCCGCCGGCACGGTGGTGATGTTGTGCATCGGCGCCGCCAACCGGGACCCGCGCAAATTCGAGAACCCCGATGAATTCCGGGTCGATCGCCGAAACGCCCGCGAGCACATCGCCTTCGGCCGGGGCATCCACACCTGTGCCGGTGCGCCGCTGGCCCGCACCGAGGGACAGGTCACCGTGAATCGGATGCTGGACCGTCTGCGTGACCTCGCCATCGACGACAGCAGGCACGGCTCGCCGGACAATCGCAGCTACCACTACGAACCGACGTTTCTCCTGCGGGGATTGCGTGATCTACACATCACCTACACACCCGTGTAATGAGCCGTTCGGTGCACGGACCACGGCACCGGCCGGACGACGTGTTCAGCACGCGAAGTAGTTCTGCGGGGGCGATTCAGTGCGCGACGCACGCGGGCCGGTGGCGCTGCCAGGGTCGTCGCACTCGCGCTAGCGTTTGCGCCCCCGTGCCGGCTTCTTCCTGGACGGGACCGGTTTCCTCGCGGGACGCGGTCGCTTCGCCGGGGCGTGCGGCTTCCGCGGTTCTGGTTCGGTGCTTTTTCCGGCGGGGGAGCGGGAGCTGTGTTCCGAACGGCCGCGCACTACGCCGATGAACTCCTCGACCAGATCGGTGGTCCGGGCCTGCGGCCAGACCAGGGCGATTTCGGTCTCGTCGGTATCGGTCACCGTGCGGTAGACGACGTCGCGCCGGTGGTGCAGGCGGGCGATCGAATGCGGAACGATGGCGACGCCGACTCCGGCGGCGACCAGTTCGATGGCGGCTCCGGCGGCGTCGATATCGGCGGTGTCCTGCAGGCGCTCGCCCGCGAGATCGGCCATGCCGACCTCGTCGAGCAGTGAAATCTCGTGGTCCTTGGGTACCACGACGACGGGCAACTCACGGTAGAGCGGGATCGCGTTCATATTGCCGCGGTCGATCGGCAACCGGACGAAGCACATGTCGACCCGGCCCTCGCGCAGCGCCGGCTCCTGGTCGGCCTGAGCCACAGCGACCAGCTGGAGCGGGGTATCCGGGAACCGCCGCCCCCAGATCCGCTCCCACTTGGTGACGGTGACGCCGGGCACGAACCCGACCCGCAGCGTGGCCGGGGCAGCGTCCGCCGCGGTGCCCGCCTCGTCCTCGGAACGCGCGATGATGTCGCGCGCCTCCCGCAGCAGCTCCTGTCCCGCATCGGTCAGCCGGGTGGGCTGTGCCCCCGGTACGAACAGCTTCGTGCCGAGCTCGGTCTCCAGATCGATGACCGTGTGGCTGAGCTTCTGGCGGGAGATGTGCAATGCCTTCGCGGCGCGGGCGAAGTGCAGCTCCTCCGCGACTGCGGCAAACCAGCGCAGGCGCTGCACATCGATCGAGGGGAACCGGCTCATACCGGCAAGCGTATGGCACCGCGGAGTCCGGACCGGCTCGGCGGCCCGATACCCTGTTCCGGTGAGCCTGGACAAGAAACCGCAGATGATGAAGCCGCTGACGGCGGCGAACAAGCTCGGCATCTATCTTCCGGCGGCTCCCGAACAGTTCCGGAACAACCCGATTTCCCGCAGCGAGCTGGACGAGCTCCGGACGAACCCGCCGCAGTGGCTCACCGAGCTGCGCCGCACCGGACCGTTCCCGCGCGACGTCGTGGCCCGTAAGCTCGGTGTCTCCAACAGTGGCCTGACCCGGGCGGGAGTGTCCGATTCGCTCACCGCCGACGCGATCGCCGCTCTCCTCGCGGATCCGCCGGAGTGGCTGATCCGCGAACGCGAGAGCTATGCCGCCGTGCGTGCCGAGGACGAACGGGTCCAGGCCAAGGAGGCCGAACGCCGGGCAGCGACCAACCGGTCTCCGAAGGGCTACTAGTTCTCAGGGTCCACCGAGCTCGGGCACGCACGATTCCACCGGCCGCCCGCCGGGGTGGAAGCCGAAGGATGCCGGCAACCACCCACGGCTGGTCTGCCTACCTGGCTCGGGGTGGTGACCGGCCGAGCCTCAGCCCGCGGTGACCGGACGACCGGTCGCGACGACCTCTGCGATCCACGGTAGGACCGCGGCGCGGACATCGACCGTTCGGGGGAGAAGACCGTTGGCGTGCAGGAGGTCTGCCGAACGCTGCTGCTCATCGAGGAATTCATCGGTGACCGGGCCGATCCCGAAGGGGCGTCCGCGCAACGCCGCCTCCCAGCGATCGAGATCGGCGGTACCGCCGCGCCGCTGCGCATCGTCGACGAAGAACCGCGCCGCTTCGCGCGGGTTGGCGACAATCCACGCATCCGATTCCTGCAGGGCCGTGATGATGGCTTCGAGTTCCGGGCGATGATTGTCGGCGAACTCGCGCCGGACGAACCACAACGACGGGTGGCTGAAGAGACCGTCGGTGTCGATGAGCGTGTGTACCTGCGCGGCGGCTTCGACCTCCGCCAGCGCCGGGTAGGCACCGACCCACGCGTCGATATCGCCGCGCAACAGGGCCGTGCCCCCGTCGTTCACGTCGATATCGACCGGGACGATATCGGACCAGCGCTTGCCCGCACGGTCGAGCGCCAGCAGGGCCAGCGTGGTCTGCCACGAACCGTGTGCGATCCCGACCCGCTTGCCGGGCAGGTCGGCGACGGTGCGGATACCGGAGTTCGCGAGGCTCACCACTCGCCCGTTGTCGACGCGCGGGCCGGAGATCCCGACATACACCAGATCGCGTCCCTGCCCCAGGCCGGTGATCGGCGGGGTGAACCCGGTGCCGATGAAGTCGTACCCGCCCTCCTCGAACAACCAGTCCGAGTGCAGTGTCGGCAGCCCGGTACGGGGATCGGTCCGAGGCGGGGCCGGGAGTTCGCGTAGGTCAACCCACTCGACATCACGGAGGTGGGGTTCGAGCAGGCCGTTGTGGCGCAGTACGAACAAGGAGTTGTTGTTCGGGAAGTAGCCGATACGAGTAGTCATGAGAGGTCTCCTTTGCCGGCTGAATGTCAGACGAGACCGCGGCGGCGGGCTTCGTCGAGTAGTCCACTGCGTCCCCACTGGGCCACGAGGTTCGTCGGATCGAAATCGACAGCGCCGCCGACGAGTTCACCGAGCGCTTGATACTGGGCGCCCTCTTCGAGCAGGACCACGAATTTGGCGAGGTCGAGCAGGCCCGACCGGCCGATCACGTTGACCCCGCCGTTGGCCTCGAAGATCGCGACGAGGTCCGGGTCGTCGACGAGGCGGTCGAGAATGAAGTCAGCGGGGGCCTGGCTGCGGTCGATATGTGCGGGGATATCGCGGGAGAGGGTCAGGCGCTGCGAGGCCGCGTACTTGATGCGCAGGGTCCGGTGGGTCTGGGCCCATCCGCCCAGCCAGGGCGTGTGCACGTGCACGATCGAGGTGATCTCGGGATGTTTGAGGAACACCCGGGCGTAACCGGTGACGAATCCGGCGGGACCGTCGCCGGCCAGCACCTCTCCGTCGAACGACGCGAGGATCGGCTTCGCGCTCCGGTCCTGCGCCCACGGTCCGGGTTCGTTGAGCGCGACCGCCAGTTCTTCGCCGGGGACCCGCTCGACGAAGTTCACGGTGCCGTTGGCGGAAACGGTCCCGGTCTCGCGGAACACGCGGAAAGCGGTGTCGGCAGCGCGGCGAGCGTCGTCGACGAAGGCCTCGACGGCGGGGGTGACGCGAGTTTCGATGCCGGTCATGATGATTCTCCTATCGGGGGGAAAGGGTGCGCACCGGGGTGGGAGTGGTGCGCCGGAGGAGTGGCAGCACTTCTTCGCCCACGCGGTAGGCCTCTTCGAGGTGGGGATTGCCGGCGAGGATGAACGCGTCCACGCCGAGATCGATCAATTGGTCGAGGCGTTCGGCGATCTGCTCGTAGCTGCCCACGAGCCCGAACGCCGGCCCGCCGCGGATGAGGCTGAACCCGCACCACACGTTGGGCTGGACTTCGAGGTCGCGGTATCCGGTGATGTGCTGCGGCACCCAGCCTTTGATCCGGGCGGCACCGACGGAGTCGCCCTGGGCGGCCCGGTCGGCTGCCGCACGGTCGACGGACGCCCACCCCTTCTCGATCTCCGTCCACGCAGCCTCTTCGGTATGCCGGGCAACGATGTCGATGCGGACCGCGAACTTCGGTGTGCGGCCCGATTTCTCGGAATGTGCGCGGACCCCGTCGAATTTCGCCCGCAGGTCGTCGAACGGTTCGAGCCACGACAGGTAGTAGTCGGAGTGCCGGCCCGCGGCGTCCACGGCGGCCCCGGACGACCCGGAGAAGTACACCTCGGGGAACGACTGCCCCGCCAGCAAAGGCGGCAGCGCCGCGCCCGCGGTCCGGAAGAACCGCCCCGCGTAGTCGAACGGCGTTCCGTCCCATACGCCGCGCAGCACGTCGAGGAACTCCGAGGTGCGCGCGTAGCGGTCGTCGTGCGCCACCTTGTCGCCCCACCACAACTGCGGTGCCCCACCGCCGCCGCTGATGATGTTGTAGACCAGGCGCCCCCCGGTGGCGCGCTGCAGGCTCGCCGACATCCGGGCGGCCTGCAGCGGGTGCAGGAACCCGGGCTGGAACGCCACCATGAAGCGGTAGGTATCGGTTTCCCGGGCGAGTGCGGACGCGGTGGCCCACGGGTCCTCGGTGATCGGGAAGGAGGGCAACAGCCCACCGACGAAGCCCGCGGACTCCGACGCCTTCACCACCGCGGCCATATGGTCGATATAGCTGTATCCGTCCAATCTGCCGCCCCGGATCGCGGGCGCGATATTGCCCGGCCCGTGGCCGCCGGCATGCCCCCGGTTGTAGCGACGTGGCGTGCGCAACGACGCATGGTCGCCCTCCATCCCGATGCGCCAGTAGAAGTCCGTGCTCACGCGTGGTTCTCCTGTCCTGCGAGAGTGCGGCCGGCCGGGTCGGCGAGGTGTAGCAGGTGTTCTCCGGCCCGGTGCAGTTCCTCGATATGCGGATGCCCGGTCAGTTCGAATATCTCGATGCCGCGCGTGCGGTAGTCCGAGAGCGCCTGCGCCACCTGGTCGTAACTACCGACCAGGCCGATCGACCGGGTGTAACCGATGCGATCGAAGCCCGGCCAGCGGAAGTCGTCGCGTGCGAGTGCCCGGACCTCGGCGTCGTCCGCCTCCGGGGCAACCTCGCGCCACTGGCGCAGGACGCGCGCCCACGCCTCGTCCTCGGTCTCCCGGGCGATGACAGGCAGGGCGAGTGCCGCGCGCACGGTGCGCCCGGATCCGCTCGCCGCATCCCGCAAGGACGCCACCGCATCGTCGACGCCGTCCGCGGTCTCGGTGAAAATGTGCACGTCGCCGTGCTCGGCCGACAGTTCGATCGCCTCGGCCGAATTGCCGGACAGGTGGACGCGGGGAAATGGCAGACCCGACAGGATGCCACGAAATCCGCCATCGACGACGTCGTAGTATTCGCCGGCGAATTCGAACCCGGTACCCCCGAACCGTCCGGGCAACACCTGCTCCTCGTTCCACACGCCCCGTGCGACGGTGAGGAATTCGGCTGCCCGCCGGTAACGATCGGCACCGGTGACCCGATCACCGCGAGCCGCGGCGTCGCCGGCGTCGGTGTCGATGCGCAACCGCCAGTCGAGCCGGCCGTTCGAGAGTCGTTGCAGGGTGGCCGACAGCTTGGCCGCGTACACGGGTGTCCCGAACGCCGGATGGAATTCGACGCCGACCCGCAGGTGCCGGGTCTGCCGCAGGGCGGAGCCGGCGACCACCCACGATTCCTCACCCTCCGGGTCGTAGGGAGCGACGACACCGTCGAGTCCGGACAGTTCGGCGGCGAGGACGACCTGGTCGAGGAAGTCGAATCCGCCGCGGTGTGCGGAGACGGAACCGACATGGCGGCCGTCCCCGCGCACCGGAAGCTCCCACCGGAACTCGGTCACGACGAGGCCTCGCTTTCGGCGGCCAGCCGGGCGCTCGCCTGCTGCAGCGGTTCCGGGGCGACCCATGCGGCGAGATCGAAGTCCGTGGCGAGGAAGCCGTGGGTGTAGAGGAACTGTTTCTGCACGTCGAGCAGTTCGATCCGCTCGTCGGACAGCGTCGGGTGCAGACCGCGGTGGAAAGTGTCGCCGTATGCGGCCTGGACGCCCGCCGCGCCGGAGAAGGTCTCCCGGGCCAGTACGGCGCGGACCTCGTCGAGATTGCCGGCGGCCCAGTTCGCGGCCCGCAGCGTCTGCGTGAGGAACCCGACCACCAGATCGGGGCGCGACTCCAGCAGGTCCGCGTGCACGGTGATCGGGCGCGGGGTGCCGTTGTTGACGCGCGAGCGCTTCGATGCGGTGGTATCGAGATCGACCGCGGTACGCAGGCCGTGTTCGCGGGCGACCTCCTGAGCGCGGGCGCCCTTGACGTAGATCGCATCGACGTCACCGGCGAGCAGCGCTTCCACGCCCCAGGTGGTGATTCTGCGACCCGTTGCCTTCTCACCCCGTACCTGCGGGTTGCGCTCGACCGCGACCTCGACGGGCCGGACGTCGGCGAAGGAGAGCCCACCGAGGGCCAGCGCACTCGCGAACCCGTGCAGAGCCATCGCCCGGGGGAAACTGCGGGCCCGGTCCCGCGCCCAGGCGGGGACCGCGACCCGCAGCCCGGCCAGATCACCCGGTCCGGAAGCGGGTGAATCGGGTGCCACCAGAATCGCTTGTGCCTCGTCGATCCAGGTCAGGCCGATCAGTCTGGTGGGTGAACCCTCGGCCCGCGCCGCGAGTGCGGGCACATTGCCGCCCTCGCGGATCAGGCCCAGCAGCTGATGGTCGAAGTGCCGTGACGCCAGGTCGGGACCGGCATCCTGCAATACGCCCAGACCGATCCCGGCCGCGGCGGCGGTCTCGCCCAGCCAGCCGAGACTGTGGGCCAAGCCGCTCGCGGTGGGCACGGGGCACCGCGTGTACCAGAGAGTGTCGAGAACAGGGTCGGCGGCAGCGGTCATCGCGTGCTCCTTCAGGTGGTCGTGGGGGAAGAGGTGCGGCCGACACCCAGCTCGGCCAGGAATGCCGCGCGGTAGCGGAGGGACTCCGGATCGGTGCGGTCCCGGGGGCGGGCGAGGTCGATATCGATATCGACCGCGAACCGGCCTTCATTGAGGATCAGTACCCGGTCGGCCAGCCGGACCGCTTCGTCGACGTCGTGGGTCACCAGGAGCACCGCGGGCCGGTGCCGCGCGACGAGGTCGCCGACCAGATCCTGCATCTGGAGCCGGGTCAGCGCGTCGAGCGCCGCGAACGGCTCGTCGAGCAGCAGCAGTTCCGGCTCGCGAACCAGAGCCCGGGCCAGCGCCACCCGCTGTGCCTCGCCACCCGACAGAGTCGCCGGCCACTGGCGCGCCTTGCCCTCGAGGTTGACCTCGGCCAGCGCCCGGGTAGCGCGCTCCTTGGTGTCGGCGGTGCGGCGCTGACCGATCGTGACATTGCCGAGAACCCGTTTCGACGGGATCAGCCGCGGCTCCTGGTAGACGGTCGTCCGGCGTGCCGGTACGAGAACCTGTCCTCCGTCCGGTTTCTCGAGACCGGTCAGCAGCCGCAGCAGGGTGGTCTTTCCGGTTCCGGACGGACCGAGCAGGACGACGAACTCGCCCCGGCGGATCTCCAGGTCGATCCCGTCGAGAACGGTGGTGGCACCGAACGTCTTGCGCAGGCCCGCGATCGACACCGCCACCGGTTCACCTGCTCTGCGGGCGGTGGCCGACGCCGGGCTCCGGGTGCGAGTGGACAGCGGAGGCAAGGGCGCTTCGGCGCTCATCGGGTAGCCACCTGTCCGCGCCACGGCATCGCGAACCGTTCGATGATCCGGACCACTCCGTCGAAGATCAGCCCCAGTACCGCGTACAGCACTACACAGAGCACCATGTAATCGGTGCGGTTGTACTCCTGGGCGAGGGTCACCAGATAGCCGATCCCTTCCCTGGTGCCCACCTGCTCTGCCGCGATCAGGCCGGTGATCGCAATGGACAGGCATATCCGCAGTGCCATCAGCACCCCGGGCAGCGCCGAGGGGAGGATCACCTCGAACACCAGGCGCGGGCCTCTCGATCCGAAGCTCCGCGCCGCTTCGACCATCTTGCGATCGACATTGCGGACGCCGAGATAGGTGTAGGCGTACATGGGTCCGACCGTGGCGAACGCGATCAGCAGTACCTTGAACGTCTCGTCGATACCGAACCAGGCGATGAAGAGGGGAACCAGCGCGAGGAACGGAACCGCTCGGTTGATCTGCATCGTGGAGTCCACGAGTTCCTCACCGAGACCGGACAATCCGGAGAGGACACCGAGAATCAACCCGGCCGCGACCCCGAACAACACTCCGAGAGCGGCACGATTGAACGAGGCGATCGAGAAATCGACGAGCTGTCCCGTCTCGTACAACTCCACGAAAGCCGTCCATACCTTCGGTGGCCCGGCCAGGATCTCCTCGGGAATCACACCGGTCGCCGAACCGATCCACCACACCGCGACGAGCAGGGCGGGCACCAGGAAACGCAGCGGAATCGACACCCACCGGGGCCGCGGCCGGCCGGCCCGGTATCGCGGCACCTCGAGGCCGGGTTCCCCGCGGCTCCGACCGGGTTCTCCCTTCGCGCGCGGTGTGGTCACGACGGCCATCTCATTTCCCCGTGGTCGGTGCGGGCCGATTCCCGGCGGCGGCGAGTTTTTCCTCGAGCGGATAGAAGACGTCCGCCGCGGTGACGGCCCGGGTGATCACACCGTTCTCGTAGAACAGATCCGCCACTCCCTGCAGGTCGGCTGCGTCCTCGGCGGTCGGGTAGTGCGGCACCGACGCCCGCCGCCCGAGGTCGATCGCGCGTTCGAGCCGTTCACCGGACAGCGCGCGCGGTCCGGCCTTCTCGAACACGTTCTCGAAGTCCTCGGGGTGGGCCCGCTGACGTTCGACCAGATGCTGCAAGGTCTCGAGATACTTCGCGGCGACGTCGGGCCGCTTGTCGAGCACCTCGGTGCGGAACGCGACGATCGTATTGTCCGTCGAGCCGACGGTGGCCTCGGTGGCGATCTCGACGGCCCCGCGGGCCTTGGCTTCCGCGTACGGATCATTGAACGATGCCCACGCGTCGACCTGCCCGGTGGAGAAGGCGGAGGCGGCGTCCGATATCTGCAGCGGAACCCGTTCGACCCGGTCGAACGGAATCCCGGCCTGCTCCAACGCCTTCAGCGTGATGTATTCACCCTTGCCCGCCGGATTGACCGCGATTCGCTTACCGACGAGGTCTTTCACCTCCCGGATCCCCGAGTCCGGCGAGGCGATGATGCCGGCCTGATCCTGATCCACCGGGTCGGCGACCGCGATGATCCGCACGCCGACATCTTTGGACAGCGCGCCGACAACCGGGCTGTAGGCGCCACCGGAGACATCGAGCTCGCCGGCGTTGAACAACTTGAGGTTCGCGCTGAACGAAGGCGGAGCGTTGACCCACTCGATCTTCGCGCCCAGCGGAGCGAGCGCTTCGTCGAAAGTGCCGTCTCGCTTGGCGACGGCGAGCGGACCGGAATTGCCTTCGTCTGTGACCTTGAGGACAAAGGTGGGTGCGCCGTCCGCTGCGGAATCGTCCGACCCCGCTCCGCCGGAGCCACACGCGGCGGCAACCAGCGCAACGACGGGGAGGATCGCGAGAGCGGCGCGCACTCGAGGTGGTCGGCGGTGGGGGCGCATCGGAATCGGCTCCTAGTCGGGCGAGGGCTGGTACTCGAGGAAGCTATGCGGCGGTCAGGCAGGTGCCCACCCTTACCTTTCCGTTGACCGGAAAGCTTGACTCGAGTACCGGATATGTGTTTATTCGCCCCAGCGCGCAAATTCCGCGAAAAAGCCCGGATACGAGTCACGGCGGGTACTCGGTAATTGCTGCAGGTGTATCAATGCTTTTCCACAATCCGGAAAATTCGATGACCGAAATGCTCGCCTTCCGTGCTAGCTTCACCATGTGGAGTCCAGATCCTCAGCCAACGGCCAACTCCAGTCCGTCACACGCGCTCTGGCCGTCCTCGCCTGCTTCCGCAACGGCGAAGACCTCGGCGTCTCCGAGATCGCCCGGCGGCTGGACCTGCCGGTGAGCACTACCCATCGCCTGCTCTCCGCGCTTGTCGAGGCAGGCTTCCTCGACAAGATAGATTCGCCCACCCGGTACCGATTGGGGACCGCGCTGGCCGAATACGGTCAGATCGCCTATCGGCAGCACCGCATCCACCTGGCGGAACCGCACCTCGAGGAGCTGGCGAGGATCACCGGCGCCAAAGCGTCCATCGCCGCGCGGCACGGTAACGATGCCGTGCTGCTGGGGACCAGCAGCTGGCGCGAGGCGGACGGCCATGAACTGCAAGGCCTCCGGCTTCCCCTCCACGCCAGCGCACTCGGCAAAGTGCTCTTGGCCTGGGCGCAGACCGGCGAGGACGAGTTGACCCGGTTGCCGTACGACCGCGGTACCGCACGGTCGATTTCCGGGCCGGTGGAGCTCGGCAAGGAACTCGCTCATACACGGGAACGCGGCTACGCGTTCAACGACGAAGAGCTGGTGCACGGATTCCGGACCATCGGTGTGCCGGTAGGTGACGAGTCGGGACAGGTCCGGTTCGCCCTCGGGCTGCGTGGGCCGGTCGAGCTGATGATCGACGAGCGGGTTCCGTTCTTCGTCGACCTCGCGAAAGTCACCGCCCGTGAGATCGCGGGCGTCCTCCGCTGAGAGCTCCCAGCAGGATGTCAGCTTGTTGATCTGGTGTTTTCTCGCTGGGTGTCAGTGGGTTTCGGCCTCCGGCAGAGCGTGGGTGACTACCGCGTCGTCGGAAACCGGCGAATCAGCAGATGCGCCGCCCTCGGTCCACCGCACCGAGTTCCAGGTCGGCCGGGCAGTCATCTTCCCGATAGCGGACCGCGCGTCCGGTCGTATTATCGGTGGGTTCGCGATATGGGCGGCGGTGGCCGCAAACCGGATCACGAGGAGTCGCGCGTGCCCGCCGAGCTCGCACCGTTCACCATCGATATCCCCGAGCACGAACTCACCGATCTCCGCGCGCGGATACGCGCGACACGGTGGCCGGACCGGGAGACGGTCGCGGACTGGTCCCAGGGGGTGCCGCTGCAGGTGATGCGTGATCTCGCCGGTTACTGGGCGGAAGAATACGACTGGCGGCGCTTCGAGCGACAGATGGCACAGATCCCGCAGTACCTTGCGCGCATCGACGGCCTGGACATCCACTTCCTGCACCTCCGATCATCACACCGCGACGCGTTGCCTCTTGTCATCACCCATGGCTGGCCCGGCTCGTTCGTGGAGTTCCTCGAAATTCTCGAGCCTCTGACGAACCCGCCGGACGGCGCACGGGCCTTTCACCTCGTGGTGCCGTCGGTGCCCGGCTACGGGTTCAGCTCTCGCCCTGCCGTTCCCGGTTGGGGAATCGAGAGGATCGCGAGGACGTGGGCGCGATTGATGGAGATCCTGGGATACCCCCGCTACGGTGCGGCCGGCGGCGATTGGGGCACGAGCATCAGCACGCTGCTCGGGGTCCAGGATCGCGAGCATGTCTGTGGCATCCATCTGACGCCTCCGCTGGTGGCTCCGGATACCGCGACATTCGATTCGCTGACCGAGTCCGAACGCGCGGGCCTGGAGGTGCTGGACAACGCCGCAGACGGGTCCGGATACGCGGCAATGCATTCCACTCGCCCGCAGACGCTGGGCTACTCGCTGGCGGACTCGCCCGTGGGCCAAGCCGCGTGGATCTTCGAGAAACTGTGGGCCTGGGCGGATCACAGCGGTGACGTCTTCTCGGTACTGGACCGTGACCGGGTTCTCGACAACATCACGCTCTACTGGCTGACCAGAACCGGCGCATCCGCTACGCGACTGTACTGGGAGAGTTTTGCGACCGTGGACGCGTGGTTCACCGAGGGAACCACCGACTCGATCACCGTGCCGACGGGCGCGGCGATCTTCCGCGATACACCGCGTCCGTCGCGGCGCTGGGCCGAGCGCCGGTTCACGAATATCAGGTATTGGAGCGAACCCGAACGCGGCGGCCACTTCGCCGCCTTCGAACAGCCACAGCTGTTCGTCCGCGAACTACGGGCTTCGTTCGACGCTCTGCTGAGGAGCGAGCGAGGTCGGCCGTGAGAAGAAATCCTTGCCCCTATCCACCCGCACCGCCGCCGGAAGCCCCCGCCGGCCCGTAGGGCTCCCGCTGCGAGACCGCCGCCCGTACCGCGGCCAGAATGCTTTCACGGCGGCGTATGGAAGCAGCTCGTACCCGGTCCCCGGTCGGTGACCGGGAGAGGGTTGACTACGTCACCATCCAGGCCGTACGGTGGGCCCAATCACATATTGAAACGTTTCAACGATGAGGCGGAACCCCGATGCCCGATACCATCGAACGAGTCTGTTTCCTGCTGACGTTGCGTCCGGAACGGACCGGCGACTATCTGGCCGCCCACGCCACGGTGTGGCCGGACATGCTGGATGCGCTGCGCGCGGCGGGCTGGACGAACTACTCGCTGTTCCTTCGGCCGGAAGATGGCCTGGTCGTGGGCTACCTGGAGACGCCGGACTTCGCGCGGGCCCGGGCCGCGATGGCGGCCACCGAGGTCAACGCGCGCTGGCAGGCGACGATGACCGAGTACTTCCAGGCGCCCGCGGTCGCGCCGGGGAAGCCGGGTGCGCGGCCGGACGAGACGATGCACCGCCTCACCGAGTACTTCCACCTGGACTGAGCCGACGGCTCGCCCCGACTTCCCCCTGAGAACCCGCTAGACCCTGAGGAAGACCATGAAGGTAGGCGCACGAACCACCACCGGGTGGAAAGCGACGATTTCCGTCGCGATGTCCAATTACATCGAGGCGGGTTCCATCATCGCCATCGCCACGAGCCTGACCTTCTGGCAGGACGCGTTCGGCATCAGCAATTTCGCCGTCGGACTGCTGGCCGCATTGAGCGCCAATGCCTTCGGCGCGGCGATCGGCGCGGGTATCGGCGGGCCGCTCTGCGACCGCTTCGGACGTAAGGCGATCTACACCTACGACCTGCTGGTGTACATGGCGGGCGTGCTGCTCGCGACATTCGCGATGAACTTCGGGATGCTGCTGGCCGCCTTCGTGATCACCGGTATCGCGGTGGGGGCGGGGGTGCCGGCCTCCTGGACCTATATCGCCGAGCAGGCGCCCACCACCGACCGTGCCCGCCATGTCGGCACCGCGCAGCTGGCCTGGTCGGTCGGGCCGTTGGTCGGTTTCGCGCTGGCCGCCGCGCTGGCGCCGATGGGGTTGCTCGGGTCGCGGTTGATCTTCCTGCACCTGTTCGTGGTGGCGGCGGTGGTCTGGTGGATCCGGCAGGGTCTGACCGAATCCAAGATCTGGCAGGACGAAGCGGGATCCGGTGCGGGGGCGCCGGTGCGGTCGGCCACCGGCGGACAGGGATTGCGTGGGCTCTTCTCGCGCCGGATCAATATCACCGCGTTGCTCGTGCTGATGGGCATCTACGGTTTCTGGAACACCGTCGCCGGTCAGGCCGGTATCTTCATGCCGCGGGTCTACGACAGCGCGGGGGTAGACAGCGCTGTTCAGCAGAACCTGCTGCAGGTGCTGGTGTGGGGCTGCACCGTCGGGGCGACCTACTTCGGGTTCATGGCCTACGCCGACCGGATCTCCCAGCGACTGCTGTATGTGATCGGCGCGGCGCTCGGTGTACTGGCCTGGTGCGTACTGGTGTTCTTCACCGACGCCGGGATGCCGACGCTGCTGATCTTCGCGGTCTTGTGGGGCGTCTCCAGCGGTATCGGGGCGCAGGCCTTCTACAGCCTGTGGACCAGCGAACTCTTCGCTACTCCCTACCGCGCCAGCGCGCAGGGGTTCATGTTCTTCGTGGTGCGCTCGGCGACCGGCCTGCTGAGTTACTTCTTCCCGACCATGCTGGCCGCCACCGGGCTCACCGTGGTCGGTCTGCTGCTCATCGGCCTGCTCACCGTGGCCCTGGCGATCGGCGCGATCTTCGCCCCGCGAACCCAGGGCAAGACGCTGCGCGAGATCGAGGAGGAGCGCTACGGCAGCCCGGTCACCGGATCCGCGAGCGCCGGGGTGCTCCCCGAAACCGGGCTCGGTCACGGTCGCGCGGGTGCTCCGGTGGGAGGCCGCTGAGATGCCGAACCCGTCCGTTGCGAAAGGACTGTCGCCCGTGTCCCTCGACACCGCCCTGGAATCCCTCGCGATCGAACTGCCGTCCTGGGCCTTCGGCAATTCCGGTACCCGGTTCAAAGTGTTCGGCACCCCCGGCACCGCCCGCACAGTCCAGGAGAAGATCGCCGACGCGGCCACCGTGCACCGGCTCACCGGTCTCGCGCCCGCCGTGGCGTTGCATATCCCGTGGGACACGGTCGACGACTATGCCGCACTCGGCCGGTACGCCGCGGACCTCGGCGTGCGGCTGGGCACGATCAACTCCAACACCTTCCAGGACGACGACTACAAGCTCGGCAGCCTGACCCACACCGACAAGCGCATCCGCCAGAAGGCGATCGACCATCACCTGGCCTGCCTGGAGGTCATGGCGCAGACCGGCTCCCGGGACCTGAAGATCTGGCTGGCCGACGGCACCAACTATCCGGGGCAGGGCGATATCCGGGGCCGCCAGGACCGGCTCGCGGAATCGCTGTCGACCATCTACGAACACGTCGGCCCGGACCAGCGGCTGGTGCTCGAGTACAAATTCTTCGAACCGGCCATGTACATGACCGATGTGCCGGACTGGGGTACCGCCTACGCCCAGGTCAGCGCGTTGGGGGAGCGGGCGGTGGTATGCCTGGACACCGGCCATCACGCACCGGGCACCAATATCGAGTTCATTGTGGCGCAGCTGCTGCGGCTGCGGAAGCTGGGGTCGTTCGACTTCAACTCCCGCTTCTACGCCGACGACGACCTCATCGTGGGCTCCGCCGACCCGTTCCAGCTGTTCCGCATCCTGTTCGAGGTGTTGCGCGGCGGCGGGCTGGCGCCGGAGAACGGGGTGGCCCTGATGCTGGACCAGTGCCACAACATCGAGGACAAGATCCCCGGCCAGCTCCGCTCGGTGCTCAATGTCGAGGAGATGACCGCGCGGGCCGCGCTCGTCGATCTCGACGTACTCACCGCCGCGCAGGAGTCGGGCGATGTGCTCGGCGCCAACGCCGTGTTCATGGACGCGTTCTACACCGATGTCCGGCCGCGACTGGCGGCGCGCCGCGCCGAGCGCGGGCTGCCGGAGGACCCGATGGCCGCCTACGCCCGGTCCGGACAGCAGCAGCGGCTCGCCGCCGAACGCACCGGGCCCGCCGCCTCCTGGGGCGCCTGACCACACCGACCACCAGAAAGAGGACATATCTGTCATGACCCACCCCACGGTCGCGGAACTCGTCGCCCGGTCCAACCGGCTCGGCGCCGACCCGAAGAACACCAACTACGCGGGCGGCAACACCTCCGCCAAGGGCACCGACACCGACCCGGTGACCGGCGAGCCCGTCGAGCTGATGTGGGTCAAGGGCTCCGGCGGCGACCTCGGCACACTCACCGAGGCCGGCCTGGCGGTGCTGCGGCTGGACCGCCTGCGCGCCCTGACCGGCGTCTACCCGGGTGTGGACCGTGAGGACGAGATGGTCGCCGCGTTCGACTACACCCTGCACGGCCGCGGCGGCGCCGCCCCCTCCATCGATACCGCCATGCACGGCCTGGTGGAGGCGGCGCACGTGGATCATCTGCACCCCGACTCCGGGATCGCGCTGGCCACCGCCGCCGACGGCCCGGAGCTGACCGAGAAGATCTTCGGCGACCGGGTGGTGTGGGTGCCGTGGCGGCGCCCCGGTTTCCAGCTCGGCCTCGATATCGCCGAGATCCGCCGGCGCAACCCGCAGGCCGTCGGCACGATCCTCGGCGGGCACGGCATCACCGCCTGGGGCGATACCTCCGACGAGGCCGAGGCGCACTCGCGGGAGATCATCGACACCATCGAGCGCTTCCTGGCGGCGAATGGGAAGGCGGAGCCATTCGGGCCGGTGCTGCCCGGATACGAGGCGCTGCCGGAGTCGCAGCGCCGGGCGAAGGCGGCGGCGCTGGCGCCGTTCCTGCGCGGGCTGGCCTCCACCGACCGCCGCCAGGTCGGGCATTTCACCGATACCGCGCCGGTGCTCGAATTCCTCTCCCGCGCCGAGCATCCGCGACTGGCCGCCCTGGGCACCAGCTGCCCGGACCATTTCCTGCGCACCAAGGTCGCGCCGCTGGTGCTGGACCTCCCCGCCGACGCCTCGATCGAGCAGTGCACGCAGCGGCTCACCGAGCTGCACGAGACCTACCGGGCGGAATATCGCGCCTACTACGAGCGGCACGCCGACCCGGATTCGCCGGCCATGCGCGGTGCCGACCCGGCGATCGTGCTCGTTCCGGGCGTCGGCATGTTCAGCTACGGCGCGGACAAGCAGACCGCGCGGGTGGCCGGTGAGTTCTACCTGAACGCCATCAATGTCATGCGCGGTGCCGAGTCGGTGTCCCGGTACCGGCCGATCGACGAGTCGGAGAAATTCCGCATCGAATATTGGGCACTGGAGGAAGCCAAGCTGGCCCGGCGACCGCAGCCCAAACCGCTCGCCACCCGGATCGCGCTGGTCACCGGCGCGGCGTCCGGAATCGGCAAGGCCATCGCGCAGCGGCTGGCCGCCGAGGGCGCCTGCGTGGTGGTCGCGGACCGCGACGAAGCGAAGGCTGTCGAGGTCGCGGCCGAGATCGGCGCCGCCGACGTGGCGGTCGGTATCGGCGCCGATGTCACCGATGAGGGACAGGTCCGTGCCGCGGTGGATGCCGCGGTGCTCGCGTTCGGCGGCCTGGACCTGGTGGTCAACAATGCCGGTCTCTCGTTGTCGAAAACGCTGCTGGAGACCACCGAGGCGGACTGGGACCTTCAGCACGACGTCATGGCAAAGGGCTCGTTCCTGGTGTCCAAGGCGGCGGCGCGGGCGCTGATCGATCAGCGCATGGGCGGCGACATTCTCTACATCTCGTCGAAGAACTCGGTCTTCGCCGGACCGAACAATATCGCCTACTCCGCCGCCAAGGCCGATCAGGCGCACCAGGTGCGGCTGCTGGCCGCCGAACTCGGTGAGCACGGTGTCAAGGTGAACGGCATCAACCCCGACGGCGTGGTGCGCGGCTCCGGAATCTTCGCCGGCGGCTGGGGTGCGCAGCGCGCCGCCGTGTACGGCGTGGCGGAGTCCGAACTGGGCGCCTTTTACGCCCAGCGCACCCTGCTCAAGCGGGAAGTGCTGCCCGAACACATCGCCAATGCCGCGTTCGCGCTGTGCGGTCCGGATTTCTCGCACACCACCGGTCTGCACGTGCCGGTCGACGCCGGGGTCGCCGCGGCGTTCCTGCGATGAGCGCCACCGGCGCGGTCGCCGCCGTCGATCTCGGCGCCACCAGCGGCCGGGTCATGCTGGCCCGGGTCGGTCCCGGCCGCATCGCCATGCGGCAGGTCGCCCGGTTCGCCAACGACCCGCTGCCGCTGTGGCACGGCGATCGAGAGGCGCTGCACTGGGATCTCCCCGGTCTGTACCGGCATATCGGACGCGGCCTGGCCGAGGCCGCCCGGTTGGCGCCGGGCCTGCTGGGCGCCGGGATCGACTCGTGGGCGATCGATTACGGTCTGCTCCGGCACGGCGCGCCACTCGGGCTGCCCTACCACTACCGCGACACCCGTTCGGCCGCCGGTGTGGCGGCAGTACACGCGGTCGTGGACCCGCACGAGCTGTACCGCCGGAACGGACTGCAGTTCCTGCCCTTCACCACGATCTACCAGCTCGCCACCGATCGACTCCGGGGCGCACTCGACTCCGCGGACGAGGCACTGCTCATCCCGGACCTGCTGGGCTACTGGCTGACCGGTGTCCGGGTCACCGAACGCACCAACGCCTCCACCACCGGACTGCTCGGGCCGGCCGGCCACTGGGACGACGAGGTACGGACCCGGCTGGGTCTGCCGGACCTGTTCCCGGACGTGGTCCAACCCGGCACGACGCTGGGCCCGGTATTGCCCTCGGTTGCGGCGGCTTTCGGGCTGGACCGGGCGTTGACGCTGAGCACCGTCGCCTCGCACGACACGGCATCCGCCGTGGCCGCGGTACCGATGACGCCCGACGCCGCCGCCTATATCTCCTGCGGCACCTGGGGGCTGGTCGGAGTGGAACTGCCCGCGCCGCTGATCTCGGCGCCCGGACGGGAGGCCAACTTCACCAACGAGGCCGGACTCGACGGGCGTACCCGCTACCTGCGCAATGTCATGGGTTTGTGGCTGCTCAGTGAGTCGGTACGGCACTGGCAGCGCACCGATACCGCAGTGGACCTCGCCCGACTGCTCGCCGCGGCGGCCGACGCCCCCGCTCCGGCGGCCGTCTTCGACGTGGACGACCCGGTGTTCCTCACCCCCGGCGATATGCCCGCCCGGATCGCCGGCTGGTATACGACCCGGGCACTTCCGGCGCCGGACGGTCCCGTCCCGATGGTGCGTGCCATTGTGGAGAGCCTGGCCGCCGCCTTCGCCGCCGGAGTGCGGACCGCCCACGAGCTCACCGGCATCCCGGTGCGGACGATCCACCTCGTGGGCGGCGGCGCGCGCAACCCACTGCTGTGCCGGTTGCTGGCCGGGCACGCCGGTGTACCGGTACTGGCCGGCCCCGTGGAGGCGACCTCGCTCGGAAATATTCTGGTGCAGGCCCGCACACACGGTCTGCTGCACGGCGATGTGGACGCGTTGCGCGCCGAGGTGACCGCCGCATTCCCGCCGCGGCGCTACGAGCCACGCACCGAACCCGTCAGGAAAGCAGGCTGATGAAACGACAGCTACCCAAACCCCGTGATCTCGCGCCGCTGATGCGGCTCGAGAAGCCGCGCATAGGCGTGCAGCGGCGGCTCGACGCCGCGCTCACCATCGAGGACCTCCGCCGTATCGCCAAAAGGCGCACCCCGCGCGCCGCCTTCGACTACACCGACGGCGCCGCGGAAGGTGAGATCTCCCTGGACCGTGCGCGGCAGGCGTTCCTCGATATCGAATTCCACCCGGCGATCCTGCGCGACGTCTCCAAGGTCACCACCGGCTGGGAAGTCCTCGGCGGACCGGTATCGCTGCCGTTCGGTATCGCCCCCACCGGCTTCACCCGGATGATGCAGACCGAGGGCGAGTACGCGGGCGCCCGGGTGGCGGGCCGCGCCGGAATCCCGTTCTCCCTCTCCACCATGGGCACCGCCTCCATCGAGGATGTGGCCGCGGCGAACCCGCGCGGCCGCAACTGGTTCCAGCTCTACATGTGGAAGGACCGCGACCGCTCCATGGCGCTGGTCGAGCGCGCCGCCGCCGCGGGCTTCGACACCCTGCTGGTCACGGTGGATGTCCCCGTGGCCGGTGCCCGTTTGCGCGACACCCGCAACGGAATGTCGATCCCTCCCGCACTCACCCCGTCCACCGTGCTCGACGCACTACCCCGGCCGCGCTGGTGGATCGACTTCCTCACCACCGAACCGCTGGCCTTCGCCTCGCTGGACCGCTGGTCGGGCACCGTGGCAGAGCTGCTCGACTCCATGTTCGACCCGACGGTGAACTTCGAGGATCTGGCGTGGATTCGCGACCAGTGGCCCGGCAAGGTGGTCGTCAAGGGCATCCAGACCCTCGCCGACGCCCGGGCCGCGGTGGACACCGGCGTCGACGGCCTCGTGCTCTCCAACCACGGCGGCCGCCAACTGGACCGGGCGCCCGTACCGTTCCACCTGCTGCCCGAGGTCGCCCGGGAGCTCGGGCGGGATACCGAGATCGTCCTCGACACCGGCATCATGTCCGGCGCCGATATCGTGGCCTCGATAGCGCTCGGCGCCCGTTTCACTCTCATCGGCCGCGCCTACCTGTACGGCCTGATGGCCGGCGGCGAAGCCGGGGTGAACCGAGCGGTGAAAATCCTCACCGGACAGGTCGAGCGCACCATGCGGTTGCTCGGCGTCACCTGCCTGGAGGAACTGACACCACAGCATGTGACCCAGCTGACCAGGCTTGCCCCGCGCCCGATACCCGGCCAAGATCGAGTGTGAGCAGGCCGCGGCGATGCCTGCGCGGACAGAGGAGGTGCCGGCGCCGGTGGTGAGCATGCGGGAGGTCGCCGCCGCGGCGTCGGTATCGGTCGGCACCGTCTCCAATGTGCTCAACGCGCCCGACAAGGTCGCGCCCGCCACCGTCGACCGGGTTCTCGCCGCCATCGATCGGCTGGGTTTCGTCCGCAACGATGCCGCTCGTCAGCTCAAGGCGGGCCGCTCCCGCTGCGTCGGCCTGGTGGTGCTCGATATCGGCAACCCCTTCTTCTCCGACGTGGCCCGCGCCGCCCAGCAGCGCGCCGCCGAACACGACCTCGTCGTGCTGCTGGGCTCCAGCGACGACGACCCGCACCGTGAACGTCGCTACCTCGAAACTTTCGACGAACAGCGCGTTTTCGGGCTCCTCATCTCACCGTCCGGAGAGGATCAGCACCGGCTCGTCGCTCTGCACAACCGCGGTGTGCCGGTGGTACTGGTGGACCGTGACGGGCACGGCACGCCGTTCTCGTCGGTCGCCGTGGACGATATCGCCGGCGGTGAGCTGGCCGTGCGGCACCTCTGTGCCGGCGGCCGCCGGCACATCGCCGTGATCGGCGGTCCGGCCTCGCTGACGCAGGTGGCGGATCGCCGGGCCGGCGCCCAACGCGCCGCGGCCGAATATCCCGGTGTCACGCTCACTGTCGTCGACACCCCGGCCATGACCGTGCTCGCCGGTCGCGCCGCCGGCGAGCGTCTCGCCGCCCGGCCCCCCGGCGACCGGCCCGACGCCGTGTTCTGCGTCAACGACCTGCTCGCGATCGGTGTGCTGCAGGCCCTCACACTGCACGGCGTCGAGGTACCCGGCGACGTCGCGCTGGTCGGCTACGACGATATCGACTTCGCCCAGTCCGCGGTCGTCCCGCTCACCTCCATTCGTCAACCTCGGGCCGATATCGGCTCCGTCGCCGTCGACCTGCTGGTCACCGCGGCGGATGGGGGAGCGCAACCGGAGCACGTCTGTTTCCGCCCATATCTGGTCGAGCGCGCCTCCACTGCCGGCTGAGCCGGCTCGACGGCGGCCGGCCACTCGGCCACTCGGTGACAGCGCGATTCGGCATTCCGAGTGGGGACCGCCGGCTCTACGCCGACGGTCAGGCCCGCACCCACCACGGCGGTTGCGGGTCGCGGCCCGGTGCGAAATCACTGCGTGACACCCACCGTATGGCCGTCGGCATCACCGCATTCCCCGCAGCCGGCGAGGCCGTGCATATCGAGCGGGGACGTATCGGGCCGCACCAGAATGACCGGACCGGCGGCCGTTCCCGTGGCGCGGTGCGCACCACCACCGCGTGGCGGTCGCCGGCCAGGTGCGGTGAACGTCGAAGTCGTTCGATACCAACACTTTTGCGGGCGGGTGGTGACAGACTGACCGGCGGTGTTAGTAGATGTCCGATCCAGCAAGTCAGGAGTGCCCTCGTGCCACGTGAAATCGACTCGGCTGTCTTCCCGCATCTGGAGGCGGATCTGGACCGCGTCCGCGGCCTTCTCGGACCTGTTCGACTGGAGAGCAGACCGGAACTGACCGCACTCACAGACGAAGGGCCGGGTACCTCGCGCCGTCTGGTCCGCCCGACTCTGACCCTACTGTCGTACTACCTGCTCACCGATCCCGATGCGCCGGCCGCCGACCGGGCGGTGCACGCCGCTGCCGCCGTGGAGATGATGCATCTGGGGTCGCTCTACCACGACGATGTCGTCGATCACGCGGACCAGCGCCGCGGCCACCCCAGTGCCAACGCGGTGTGGGGATCGCATATGGCCGTACTGGGTGGGGACGCGGTGACGTTCTCGGGCCTGCGCATGCTGGCCGAACTCGGCCCGCGCGAGGTTCTCGCGGCGACGATCGCGGGCGAGCAGATGTGCGCGGGCATGGTGATCGAGGCCGCCGACCTCTACGTGCCCTCCCGCACCGAGCAGTCCTATCTGGACACGATCGACGGTAAGACGGCGGCAGTGCTGTCGCTGGCATGCCGGGTGGGCGCGATGCAGGCCGGCCGCTCCGAGGACGAAGAAGAGGCGTTGGCGCTGTTCGGCCGGCACTTCGGACTGGCCTACCAGCTGTACGACGACATCCTCGATCTGACCTCGACCGCCGCGGAGATGGGCAAGCCCGTCAATGCGGATCTGCCCGAGGGCATCTACACACTTCCGGTGATCCGCGCGGCCGCCCACGACCGGGACCTGGCCCGCCTGCTGCGCGGCAGAATGACGGGGGAGCAAGTCGCGCGGGCCCGGGAACTGGTCATCGCCTCCGGCGCGGTCGACGAAGCCCGGGCGGTGGCCGACGAATTCATCGACAAGGCCGCAGGTCGGCTCGCCGACCTGCCCGCCGCCGCGGACGCCCGCCGAGCGATGACCGCCTACATCCGGTCGATCCTCGACCGGCGCCCTTCTCACCTCGCGGCCTCCCGGCCACTGACGCGGGCCCCCGAAGCCCCGGTCGGCGACCTCCCACCGCGAGTCGCGGAATGGTTGACGAGCTGGTTGGTCGATACCGGCCTCGCTACCTCCGCGGCCGAGGCCGACTACCACCGGTGGACAGGAGCGATCCGGAGCCGGGCACGAATTCTGGCCCCGGCGGCGGACGCGGCCCGCGAACAGACCGCCTACGGCATGGCCGTGCTGGCCCTCATGTGGGACGACCTCTTCGAGGATCCGCAGCTGACCGATCCGGAAGACGTGACCGCGCTGCGGCGTGGCATGGTGGCGACACTGCGCCAGGATCCGGAGGCACCGTGGCGGTCGGGCGCGATTCCGACGGCATGGGCGAGCTTGTGGCCGCGCTTGCGCGAGGGCCGCACCGCCCGCTGGCAGGAGCGGTTCCTCGACGGCATCGAGAAGTGGTTCGAGGCCGCCGAACGCGAAGCACACCATCGCATCAACGGCTATATTCCCGCCACCGCCGACTACCTGCCACTGCGGATGTCGACCAGTGGGCTGGAAACCGCCATCGCCGTCATGGAGATGTATCACGACCGGGAACTGCCCGCGAAACTGCGCAACCATCCCGTCATCCGCCGTCTCGAGGAACTCGGCTTCTGGGTGACCTTCGTGGAGAACGACCTGGTGGGGTTGGCGCAGGACGAGGCCGACCGAGTCCCCTACAACCTGGTCAGGGCGGTCCGTCACGAGACGGGCTGCACCCGCGGCGAAGCCGTCGAGCAGGTGCGGCGCCAGGTCGCCGAGCATCGCGCCCAGTTCGAGGCAGCGATCCGCTACGTTCCCACGCTCTTCCGCGTACTTCCCGGCCTGTCGGGCCGCGGGACGGACTACGCGGAGATGTACGGAAGTATGGCGAGAATGGGGCTCTGGGGACGCGAGAGCGATAGGTACACGCCGACCTCGACTTCCGTGACGTCTGCGGCGCCGGACCTGGAACGCTTGCGCCGTGAGGTCTACTACCGGACCGCCGAACCGGCTCCTGCCGTGCTGTAGCTCGCGCAGCCGGCAAAGCAAGGGCGCGTCTGTCCCGGGCTGTCCGCCAGTGCGGACAGCCCGGGATACGCGCTCAGTGTTTCGCCGGCTGTCCGGACTTCGCCGACCCCGGGGTGCGGAATCCGGAGAGGTGAATCCACCGCGTGGGTCCGAGGGACGAGCGGGTGCGCAGATGGAAAGCGACCAGTCCGGCGAGGGCGCTCGCGGTGAACCAGACCAGTTGCACGGCGAAACCCGCGAAGGGCATGGTGTCGGCGAAACCGGCTGCGGTGGAGGCCTGCATCGCACCGTAGGAGGGCAGCCAGCGTACGAATTCGCTGTCCGCGCCGCTACTGGCGATGGGGTTCTGCACGGCCATGTCGAAACAGCTGATCATCGCTATGGCGAACATGCCCTCCACTTCGCGGCGCAGCAGTGCGCCGAGAGCGACACCCAGCGCCCCGTAGGTCATCGCCGCGCAGAACAGTGCCGCGGCGAGCTGCACAGGCCGTTGCGGCGACCAGTAGCAGCAGATGACAGCGGTGGCATAGGCGCAGACCCCCAACGAGGCCACCACCAGGCAGGCGATTTTCGCGAGAGCCAGTGCCACCCGGGGAAATCCGGCCATCGACAGACGCCGGTCGAAAGCTCCGCTGCTGAAAGTCGCCGCGAACATCATGAACCCGATGATCAGCGAGACCGCGGTGAGGGCGCCGCTGATCTGGGCGAGCTCATTGCCATCGGCCCGCAGTACGAGACCGGTGTCCCGGAGCCGGAACGGTACCTCGATATCCGTGACGGCCACGCGCACCAGAGTGATCAGCACGGGAACGAATACGGCCACCAACACCATGGCGAACCGGTTACGCGCGTGCTCGACGAGGCCGTAGCGCGTAGCGATCAGGAACAGTCGCACTCCGTCGCTCATCCGGCTGCCTCCTTGCTGCTCCGGAGAACACCCTCCTGCAACCGCCACACCTGATCCAGCTTGTCGGTGTCGTGGGCCAGATGCGAGACGACCAGCACCGACCGGCCGGTATCCCGAAATTCCGCGACCAGGTCCCAGAAACGCAGATACGTCTCCCAGTCGAAACCCTGATACGGCTCGTCGAGCAACAGGACCTGCGGATCGTGCATCACCGCGAGCGTGAGGTTGAGCTTCTGCCGGGTGCCGCCGCTCAGCGTGGCGACCCGCTCACCGGAATATTCGGAGAAGCGCAGGATTTCCATGGTTTCCTCGGCCCGCCGCAGGTCCGGGACGGCGTAGGCCGCGGCGAAGAAGTCCAGGTGCTGGCGAACTGTGAACGCATCGTTCAGAACCACCTGCTGGGGGCAGTAGCCGAACCGCCCACGGTGCCGGACCACCCCGCGGTCCGGTCGCAACTCTCCGGAGAGCACCTTCAACAAAGTCGACTTGCCGACGCCGTTCTCGCCGACGATTCCTACCAGCGCCCCGGCGGGCAACACGATGTCGATGCCGCGCAACACCGACCGCCTGCCGTACGAATGGTGGACGTCCTCCACTTCCATCAACGCCCCTTGCCTTCCGCCGACGTAGTGGCCGGTTCGCCGCACGCATGCTATCAACGAACCGGCAGGAGGAAGGCGAAATCATCTTTCGCGCAAGGCATATGCGCCCGAAACCGATTGCGGGAGGCGTGGCATCCGCTGGAATCAGAGCATATCCACGACACTCGGCGCTCCGGCGCAGTCCCGCGTGCGGGAGCGGGCTTCTTCATCCGGTCAGCGAAGACGAGGATTCGAACGGCCGCGCTGTGGCTTGCGTGCGGCTTCCTCGTTCACCTGCTCCTGTCGATCGGCAGGGACGAGGGAGCGGATAGCTGCTCGGGAGCCGATCATCAATTTGTGGAGTACAGCGGCCATTTGAGCGTCGACGGTCTTGGAGGAGCTGCCGCGCCGGACCGCGATGGCCGTGTTGGTCCACCCCGCCGCGGCGAGTACGGCGACCTCCTGCTCGGCCGCCGACAGTTGCTGCCACGGTGAGGGGCGGCTGCGCCGGACCGGATGTTCGACGGGCAACCTGTCCATGGACAGGTTGCCCAGGGCCAGTTGCGCCACTTCGCCGAACTCCGGCCGCAACAGCGCACCTTCCCGCTCCGCCTCCGTGAAGGCGTCGTCGTCCAGTACAGTCCGGGCGGTGTCCGCGGCGAGTTCGGTTTCGGTGGCGAACGGGCCGAGGTGGGCGATATCCACGCCGAGCCCTTCGCGGAGCGTGGCCCCGCCGCCGAGCAGGCGTGCGATATCGCGTGCCCGGGCCGTTACGGCGGCGGCGGGCTCATCGTCGGCGGCGCCGACCAGGCGGGCCAGCGTCCACGCCTGGATGTGCACGGCCCACACCGCGCCCCACCGGTCGCGCATCGCGACCTGATCGGACAATGTCGCGCGCCCCACGGCGAGCGCCTCGCCCGTGTCGCCGTGTTTACTCGACGCGATCGCCCATGCCAGCCGCGCCCAGCAGATCGCCCACTGGGCACCGGAGCGCTCGGCGTTGCGGAGGTGGGCGCGGCAGGTTTCCAGCGCTTGTTCGGCGGTGCCGAAGAACGCGGCGGCCAGCGCTTCGAACAGTTCGCTCATCGCGGCACCGCCCTCGTCTCCCTCGGCGGTGAAACGCGCCCGCGACCGGGCCAGGACGGCGATCGCCCGCGGATCGCGGCGGATCAGCATCAGCTCGGCACCGCGGGCGAATTCGACCGCGGCGGGGAGCCCGAGATCCACCTCGGGTTCCGCGCGCCAGCGCACTCGGTCCGCGGCGTCGGGCACGCAGCGGGCGACGCATTCGTCGAGCATCCGTGCGGCCTCGCGGGGCAATCCCTGGCACAGGCTGATCCAGGCGATCAGTGACATCGCCCCGACCTGCAGCGGCACCGGCTCAGGGTCGAGGTCCCGGGTTGCCGCGAGTGCGCGCTCGGCCCACCGGCGTGGTTCCCGCAACGAGCCGGTGAAGAACGGGATGCGCAAGGCGATGAGCCCGGCGGCGATCTCGAGTCCGACCGCCGCCTCGCCCGGCGTGGCGATACTGCTCTCCAGGGCCGACTGCAGGTTGTCCCAGGCCGCCCGGGCCCAATCGAGCAGCGCCTGCTCGTCGGGCCCGAACCAGCCGGCCCGGGCCGCGGCCACCTTGTCGCGGTAGTAGCGGTGGTGCCTGCGCGCCAGCCGGTCGGCCTCCGCACCGTGGTCTCGCAGGCGTTGCTGGGCGAAGAGCCGAATGGTTTCGGCCATCGAATATCGCACCGTGGTCTCGGTCAGGTGGATCGACACCAGGGACTGATCCACCAACCGCAGCAGCAGGTCTTCGATCTCGGCACGGGCCAATCCGTCCGCGCGGCCGGTGTCGTCGTCGGCGCAGACCGCTTCGATGGCTTCCAGTTCGGCGCCGACGTCCTGTCCGGCCGCGTCGGCGCTGTCGGTGCCGATGTCGTACCCGGCCGCGAACACCGACAGGCGGTCGAACAACAGCTGTTCCTTGTCCCGGCAGAGATCGTAGGACCAGGCGATGACATCGCGGATGCCCCGATGCCGGACGTCCGCTCCGACTCTGGGGCCGTTCTGCCACTGCAATCGCCGGTCGCCCGCCACACCGCTGAGATCACGCAGGATCATCGGCAGCGGTTGACGCGACAGTCGTGCGGCCGCCAGCCGGATATAGAGCGGGTGATTGTGTACACGCCGGCAGATCGCGGCAGCCAGGTCGCTCTCCTCATCGGCGAGCGTATGCCCGACGAGGTCGGCGCGGGCACAGAACAAGGCCAGCGCCTGCTCGTGCGACAGCGCGGGCACCGGCACCAGCTGTTCGTCGACCCACCCGATCGCCTCGCGGCTGGTGGCCAGCACGGTGAGCCCGGGTGCCGCGTCGAGTAGGCCGGCGATCACTGCGCCCGCACCGTCGAGCACATGTTCGCAGTTGTCCATGACCAGGATCGTCTGCGCATTCCGCCCGGCCGCGTCACGGCGGCGCAGTGTGTCCAGTACCGCGTCCCATGCCGACCTCCCGGAGAAATCGGCCTCGATCACCGAGCCCGCGACCTGTTCCTCCACCGCTGTCGCGGCCGCGCCCCGCGGCAGTACGGCCAACCGCACCCAGTGCACCGGGACGCGCCGCGCCCGTTGGAAGCGCTGGACGGCCTCGGTCGCCAATCGGGTCTTTCCGATGCCACCCGCACCGATCAAGGTCACCAGGCGAGTGCTGCCCAGCAACGCCATCCCGATTTTTTCCAGCTCCCGATCGCGGCCCACGAAATCGCTGGCAGCCGCGGGCGGAAATCCGCTGACAGACGTTCGTCCTGCCGACACACGGGTAGCCTAGCGGAGTCAGGACCCGGAGATAACCGAAAGAACGCTGTGGTCGACGGTACCCGAGTACACGCCGCGAGCCGTTTGCCCGGACAGTGCGTCAATGCTGCCACCACCAGTCGATCGACGAAATCCCCGGGGGATCGGGCGACGCATCGGTCGGGGAGTCGTCGATGGTGAAACAGTCGGCCACCGATCGACCGTCGACTCGGTAACGTTCGACGTCGAGTGCCCAATCGAGGTTGCCGCGGACCACGTGCCGCAGGCCCTGGAGATACTGACGGGTGTCTGTGCTCAGCCCGCTCGTCTGTGTGCCTGCGACAAGGAACCGGCACATGATCCGGTCGCGCAACCGCACCGCGCGTGTGATGGCCTCCTCCGGCCCGCAGGCATGGCGCGCTGCGATCACCGTCAGCAGATCGTGTTGGTTGGTCTCGTGCAACGCCACTGTCTTGGGGTGGGAGTGCAGGTCGTTGTCCAGGGCCGCGAGCACCCGTGCCATCTCGGTGAGTGCCCGAACCCGAGGCAGCTCCAACTCCGCCGCCGGAGGTTCGTACTGGTTCACCAGTTCGGTGCTGACGGTGACGATCTCGCCCGCCGCGTTGTTGATCCGGATCGCGAGGTACTCGTCCACGCTCGGCGTCGTGGTCGCACTCATCTCGGCGCAGACCCCGAACAACCAGGCCCGGTGGGCCTGAACCCATCGACGATGCTGAACCGGTGTCACACATTCGGTGAACCGTGCCGAGATATCGATGAGGCCGCTCACCAGCGAATCGTTCTCCAGCAACACTGATCCCGGCGCCTCCAGCACGCGTACGATCTCGGTGGCATAGGCTACGAACCTACCGAGTTCCTTCGACAGTGGGCCACGGTCGAAGCGATCGTCGAATGCGAATCCCCAATAGGCCCAATCCGAAGCGATCTGCAGACGATCGGCACAGCCGTGGGGCGCCATTCTCGCCATGAACTCGGCCGACTTGGTCGCGACCAGCGCGCGCCCCCGGTCGTGATCATCGAGGAACGTGCCGGCCCTCAACCACTCGATCGACCGGTTTTCGATCGTCTCGACCGCAGGATGAATATCGGGTTCTATAGGGCAGAAGATCCCCGGCCGAGCAGGCTGGTCGAGAACCGTCATGGGTGGTCTCCCGACGGCGGCGGAGCACCGCCATACCTGGCGGAACGGACGCGGATCCGCAGGTCGCGTGGGTGCAGAGCCATCGCCACCGCAGGACCGACGCGGGTGCCGACTCGATGGCGAATCCGCCACCTGCCGGCGATCGTGGCCAGGGCCAGGGACAGTTCGGTGATGGCGAAGGCCTCGCCCGGGCAACGCCGCGGGCCGGCGCCGAATGCCACGAACGCCTTCCGCCGAATCGGTGGTTGCGGGGTGTCCCATCGGTCGGGATCGAAGCGATCCGGGTTCTGATAGAGATCGTTGCGACGGTGCAGGATATAGGGGCTGTACACCATAGAGGTTCCCGCCGGAAGGTCGTAGCCGCCCAGTCGGGTATCGGTGGTGACTGTTCTGGTGAACAGCCAGCCGGGCGGGTAGAGCCGCAGTGCTTCGGTGATGATGTGGCCCGTCAGCGGCAGGTCGGGCAGGTCCCGGAAGCGGGCCGGAGCGCCCTCGAGGACTCGGGCCGTCTCCTGATGCAGACGTTCCTCGATCTCGGGATGGGCCACGAGTAGATGCAACGCCCACGCGAGCGCGCTCGCGGTGGTCTCCGATCCGGCGATGAAGAAAGCCATGAGCTGATCGCAGATCTGGCTGTCGGTCATGCCGCCGCCGATGTCGACGGGCGCGGCTGTGTCGGTGGGGAGCCGGGCCGCGAGCATGGCCGAAACCAGGTCCCCATGGTCGGTGCCGTCGATCCGCCGCTGCGCGACAATATGCGCCATCAACTCGCGAAGACGTGCGTGCGCTCGCCCATACCGGCGACTGCCGGGCGTTGGTAACCGATTCAGTAACGGCGGCGCCAGCATCCGCCGGTACAACCCGTTGACGATAACCGTCACATCGGCCAACGCTCGATCGCGGACGTGCGGCGCCAACGCGCCGGAGAACATGGTCGCCATCACCGTGTGTGTGGCCAGGCGCAATGTCTCGGCCAGCATATCCACGACCTCACCGTCGCTCCAGGCGGCGGTCATGGCATCGGCCTCGGCCGTCATCGCTCGGCCGTAATTCGCGAGTCGTGCGCGGCCGAACGTCGGCCGGATCAACGATCGCTGCCGACGATGCATACGGTGCGGACAGGTGATCACGTTGTCACCCACCACCTTCCGCGCTGTGTCGAACAGCGGGCCGCCCTTGTCGAAAGTGCGATCATCACGCAGGACCTGATCGGCGAGGTCCGGGTCGCACACCACGACGGCGGACCCGGGACCGATCCGTATTCTCACGAGTTCACTACCGTCATTCGCCAGAGACGACAGAAATGCCAGCGGATCTCGCAGCAACGTGACAGCATGACCGACCGGCCAGACCGCACCCGAAGCCGGTGGGATCGGTAACTCAGCCATTGCAGGCAGCCGGCATCAGGAACCGACCTCGTGCACGACCAATTCGCCATGCGCTACCAGGGCCGTCTGCAGGACGGATCGGGACAACGTCTCGGACAGATGGCCGTGCGGTGTGATCACCGCGTCCGCGGCAGCCCGTCGGCATTCCATGAGCAGATCGACGAACGCGGGGGGAAGCCCCGCGTTCCACGGCCGCGGCTCGTGGAACACTGTGCCCAGCTCGTAGCCGAGCGCGTTCGCCGCAGCTTGGAGCATGCCTTCCGCCGAGCCGCGTTCGCTGAGCAGATCGTCGCGCAGGTACCCGTAGGCCAGGGGCAGTACTTCGGTCATCGCAGACACCGTTTCTGTTCGTGTCGGCCGGCTCAGAACAGCTTCTGCCGCGACCGACGGCAACCCTTTCCACCGATCTCCCTACCGCGCGGAGGCCGGCCTTCGATCTTCCGAGTCCCGGCCGGGGCGGCCGGCCGGGTTCTCGCCGGCTCACCACGCCTTCCGTGGCGCGGTTCGCGACCGCACTCGGCGAGAACCCCTCGATCCCGCTGCGTCGTAGCCGCTGACCACCGACGAATCGAGAATCGCCGGATAGGTAGAAAAGACACATCGGCAGCTCGACGTCGGCCACGGGTACTACGAAGACCGCGACCGGCATCAAGTCCCGTCCATCCACCCATCACTACGATCCGGGATGCGGCATCCGGCTACGGGTGCGCCGACCCGCACCTGATCGGTGCGGCGACGCCCGTTCAGCAGCCGCGAGGCGAGGAAACGGAGTGCCCGGCGCCGAAGATCGGTGTCGCGATAGGCCACGCCACGTCACCCCGTTACCGTGCGGAGGTCGACCACATAGGACTGCCCCGGCGGCCGCGGGTACGAGTTTCCTCGGCAGCCGGGCACCGCGTAGCCCGATCGAGAGGATTCGAACTTGAGCGAACTTTCTCGCCGTGACCTGCTCAGGACATCGGCCGCCGCCGGCGTCGGAGCGATCGGTGGTGCGGGCCTCACGGCCGCGGACACGCCGGATACTACGAGCACGAGCGCCCCGGGAGTTGTGGCCGCGGGCCGCCCGGAGGATAGCCCGGGGTGCCCACCGGCAACGCTGACCGGCCACATCGTCCGCCCCGGTGACGCGGCGTACACGGAGGCGCGACTCGGCTGGGACCAGCTCTTCTCCCACTATCCGCTGGCCGTCGTCTTCGCACAGGAAACCCAGGATGTGGTGAACGCCCTCACCTGGGCGCGGCAGCACGACGTCGCGCTGCGGGTGCGCAGCGGCCGCCACGCCCTCGAAGGCTGGTCGAACGTCGACAACGGCATTGTGATCGACGTCAGCCGGTTGAAGTCGGTCCGGATCGACCCCGGCGCTCGTATCGTGACGGTCGGCGCCGGGCTGACCCAGCTGGAAGCGGTGACGACGCTCGCGAAGCAGAACCTTGCGGTCACGACCGGAAGTGAGGGCAGCGTCAGCGTGTGCGGTGCGACGCTCGGCGGCGGCCTCGGGCCCCTCAATCGCCGGCTCGGCATGGCCTGCGACAGCCTGGTGGCCGCCGAAGTCGTCATCCCGTCGGGTCACGACTGCGCCGAGGTGATCAACGCGGACTCGGAGCACCACTCGGACCTGCTCTGGGCGCTGCGCGGGGCGGGCAACGGTAACTTCGGGATCGTCACCCAACTCACCTACCAGGTGCATCCGCTCGCACGTCTGGCCTATGTGCAGGCGACCTGGGACGGACTCGGTGACCTGCACCGGGTCTTCGAGGCATGGCAGCGCACGGTACCGTCCGCCGACAGCCGTCTGGGATCCGAGCTCGAGATCCACAGGTCTCAGATCCTGCTGTCCGCGTGGCTTGTGGAGGGGACAGCGGCACCGGCCACAGAGATGCTGGCTCCGATCCTGTCGGCCGGCGCGCCCGATGTCACGGTGCAGGTCGGTAACTGGGGCGACATCTTCGCGGGAGCCCAGGTCCCGCTCGAGCAAGAACCCGCGAACTGGAAGTTCTTCTCGCAGTTCGTCAAAGAGCCGTTCCCGGAGAAGGCGATCGACATCATCGGCGACTTCATGCGAAACGCTCCTACCGAGCAGAGCAACTACTTCGTCGATGCCTTCGGCGGGGCGATCCGGAAGGAGCCCCCCGGCGGCACGGCGTTCGCGCATCGCGACGCGCTTTTCTACGGCGAGATCGGCGCCGGCTGGGGGACTCGTTCAACACAACCGGGCGTCGACAACCCGCTGACCTCGCAGGCCCAGGCCTGGACCGCTGAGTTCAGCCAGGCATTGCGGCCCTATGCGGATGGTGCCTACGTCAACGTGCCGAATGTCGGAATGCAGCAGTGGGAGACCGCCTATTGGGGGAGGCAGGGGTTCGAGCGGCTGCGGAGGATCAAGGCGAAGTACGACCCCTGCAACGTCTTCCAGTACGAGCAGAGCATCCCGCCCGCGTCGCAGTGATCGACAGTTCGCCGCTGCCGACCGATCCGGGGGCCGCCTACGGCCCGACCATGGCGTGGGCACTCGCGGCGTTCGTCGGGAGGAAAACCTGCGTGGGTGTCGTGCCGGTCGCGGGCGTGTGAGCGGGTGAGGACCGCCCGAGGCCGTCGCTGGAGTGAGGGTCGTGGGTGCGAGCGAGGATCGCGAATTCCTGGAATCGCGGTCGAGCGACCCACGCCACATCAGGCACCTCACCGCGGCACTCGAGGCGCTGAGCCGCATGCAGAACGCTCGGTAGCCGCCCCGGCCTGCCGTGGAGACTCGCTTCCCCGGCCCGATATTGCCAACATGCCGATTCCTTTGAGGACGGTATCGAGGAGGCGTTCGGCCTGGGCGGAGTCGGACTGATGCTCGGTGGTCAGGCCTATACCGGCTACGAGGTGTACGAGGTCGTCGGCGGAGGTGTCGCTTCGGACTGTGCCGCTGTCCTTCGCGCGCGCGACCAAGTGGGCGGCGGTTTCCACGATGGCTGTCCGGCACTGCGCGCCCTGCTCGGTGGTGCCGGTGAGTGCCGCTGCTCCAAGCCCTTTATCGCTACGCGCGTGCAGTAGTAGCGAAGACAACCACCGCATCAGGGCGAGGTCGGCGTCGGGCAGGCGCAGGAGATCGGCGCCCTCCCCGCACAGCTTCTCGACGCGTTCTCTCAACACGGCGGTTTGCAGAGATTGGCGATTCGGGAAGTGCCGGTACAGAGTTCCCGGCCCTACACCCGCCCGGCGGGCGATCTCGTTGAGGGATGCGTCGGGGCCGGAGTCGGCGAACACCATGGTCGCTGCCTGCAAGATCTGGTCGTAGTTGCGCCGTGCGTGCGATCTCATCCATACCTCTTGTGAACCGGAGAAGTTCTCCATATTCTATCCGGACAATACCGGAGAGATTCTCCGGTATGACTTCTGGAGGATCGGATGAATCAACAGGACCCGGGCGTCGTCGGGGTATGGACGTGGGCCTTCGACCGGCAGCCGGCGGCAGTGGTGCGCGATGCCGCCGCGGAGATCGAGGAACTGGGTTTCGGCGCGCTCTGGTATGGCGAAGGGCTCGGCCGGGACGCCGTCGGGCAGGCATGGCTGTTGCTGTCGGCCACCCGAAGGATCGTGGTGGCCTCGGGGATCGCCAATGTCGCACTGCGGGACCCGATCTCGATGGCCACGGCCGAGCGGGCGCTCGGTGAAGCATTCCCCGGTCGTTATCTCCTGGGCCTCGGAGGGCATCGCGTCGGGGGCCGGCCGATCACGGCCGGTGGATTCACGATTCCTGCCGGTGGTCGGCCCCTGGCCCTGATGGGTGGGTATCTGGACGCGATGGACGCGGTGCCCTCGCACGGGCCGGTCCCGGCTCTTCCGGTTCGGCGGGTGGTAGGAGCTCTGGGGCCGAAGATGCTGGCACTGGCGGCGCAGCGGACCTGGGGAGCGCACCCCTACTTCGTTCCGGTCGAACATACGGCTCATGCCAGGGAAGTGATGGGGCCGGAGTCGTTTCTCGGCGTGGAGCAACCGATCGTATTCGACCCCGATATCGGCCGCGCTCGTGAGCTTGCCCGATCCTATGTCGCCGCATACGCGTCCGGCGCCCCGCATCAGGCGGCGAATTTGCGCAGGCTGGGTTTCGGTGACGACGATATCGCCGGTCCCAGCGGCCGGCTGGTCGATGCGATCATGGCCTATGGCGATCTGAATGCGATCGAGGACCGTGTGCGCCGACATCTGTCGGCGGGCGCCGACCATGTCTGTCTGCAGGTTGTGGGCACCGATCCTGCCACTGTGCCGTTGCGGGAATGGCGCGAACTGTCGGCGATCGTGCCCACCGTGTCCGAGCTACGGACGGGTTCCTGATCGCTGTCTCCCGGAAATAATCGACAACCGGCCGAGGTGCGGCGGCGGCTGGACATCGACAAGTTCGACGACTCGAAGTGCGCCAGGGTATGGGTGCAACTTCACTACATCCGACAACATGGCAGCGATAGCCATGAACCGGCGGCTCGGCTTCGACGACTGCGCTGGGTGAACCTCGAGCTGGTCAGGCGTGGGCTGTCGGTATCGGACCTCGGGGTGCGTACCTACCGTTGCCGCTGTCACCGGGCGTCGTCGACTTCGGACGATAGGTGAGGCCGGCCGGACGCCCGCTCCAGCAGGCCCGGGCGTTCGGTTCGTTGTCGGATGGTAGGCCCGGGTCGCGGCGGGCTATCGCCGACGGACCGACATCTATATGGTCATATTCGTGACGAATGCAGAGATTTTGACTGATGATATCGCGTCGTCGGTGAAACCGCAGAGCGTTCTGCTGACTGTTTTGGGGCGTTATGTCCTCGATCGCGATGTGATGGTGAGTACGACCGGCCTGATCGATGTGCTGGCCTCGCTGGGTATCGGTGAGCACGCTACCCGCTCCACGCTCAACCGCATGGTCAAACGCGGTCTGCTGGACCGGTATCGCGTGGGTCGCCACACCTACATGGTGCTGACCGCCCGGCTGACCGAGATCCTGCGGGATGGTCATGTGCGTATCTGGCGGACCGGCGCGGTCGAGGCGAACTGGGACGGTTCGTGGACCATGCTGACCTTCAGCTTTCCGGAGTCCTGGCAGCGGCAGCGGCATGATCTGCGAGCCCGGTTGCAGTGGGCCGGATTCGGATCGTTGCAGGGTGGCCTGTGGATCGCGCCGTCGACGACGAATGTGCGGGAGGTCCTGGAAGGTGTGGAGGGCGCCGACCGAATCCGCGTCTTCCGCAGTCGCGCCGATGCCGAGACCGATATTCCCGCCATGCTGCACGACGCCTGGGACGTCGCGGGTATCGCGGCGCTGTACTGCGATTTCCTCGGGCGCTGGGGGGACGCCGACCGCTCTCGATCGCACGATGCGCTGGCGGTGCAGCTCCTGCTGGTGACGGAGTGGCTGGATGTCATCCGCCAGGATCCTCGCCTGCCCGTCGAGCATCTGCCCGCGGACTGGCCCGCGGCGCCGGCGCAGCGCGCGTTCCACGATCTGCACGACCGGCTGGACACGGTCGCCAGGGCGGAGGCCGCGCGCAGGTTGGAGTTGCGATCGCTCGAACCGCTTGCCCCGGAATGATCTTAGTCATTTTGTTGACGGGGGCAAAGAATACGGCTAATGTTCGCCAGGTCACATCGGCTGCTCCATGGCGGTTTCCGTCACAGGCCCGAAGCGTGCACAGACCCACTCGACACTCACCACGTGAGGGACTCGATGAGACCGACCCGAACACAGGCGTTCGTCGCCATCGTTGCGCTGTTCACCCTGGCGCTCGCCGGATGTACGTCGATCGACGAGAAGACAGCCGAGACCGAACAGTTGTCCGGTCCGGGCGAGAACGCCGGCGTGCTGTACGACCGGCTGCCGCAAGCGATCAAGGACAAGGGCGAGATCGTCTTCGTCGGCGATTCGCATCCGCCCTACCGTACGGTCGCCGCCGACGGGAAGACGATCACCGGAATGGATCCCGATATCCAGCAGGCACTGTCCGGCGTGCTCGGGGTCCCGATCCGCATGGAGGTTTCCAGTGGTCTTCCGGCGATGCTGTCCGGGATGCTGTCCGGTCGCTACGACGCGTTCAACGGACCGGTCAAGGCCACACCACAGCGTCTGGCCGAATTCGACGGGGTGCAGTGGCTGACCAGCCGCACCTCCTATCTGCTGCCGATCAACGGAGGTATCGGCGCGCAGAGCACGGGCGAGTTGTGTGGAACCCGCACCGCGGGCGTGATCGGGTCGATCACCGAGGAACAGGCCGCCAAGCTGTCGGACTGGTGTGCGAGCAACGGTAAGCAGCCCCTCGAGTTCGTCGGCCTGGCCGATACCAATGCGACCCTGCTGGCCGTACAGTCCGGCCGCGCCGATTCCGCCGCGCTGACCCAGAGTGGTGCCATCGATACCGCCGCCGCGCAGCCCGATACCTGGCGTGCCGTCGCGCAGACCGAGGAGCAGGGTGCTCTCGCCGACCAGCTGGTGCTGCTCTCACCCAAGACCAATGCTCTGGGCCCGGTGTTCCTCGAGGCCTTCGAACTGCTGTTCTCCGGTGGGCAGTACGACGAGCTGGTCGCGAAATGGAACCTCGAAGACATCGCCATCCCCGAGCCGGTGCTGAACCCCACCGCGCCGGCATGAGCCGGCAACTTCGAGCCCTCCCATGTCCGACGAACAAGGAAACGCGATGACCGCATCCCTGACCGAGCGGCCCCCGGCGACCGTATCCGTCGCCGACGATGTTTCCGCGGCCAGGCCCCGCCTGCGCCCCCTGCGGTGGATCGTCTCGGTGGTCCTGCTGGTGCTTGCCGCGCAGCTCGTGAATTTCATCGTGACGAACGAGCGGTTCGGCTGGGATATCGTCTGGGGCTACCTTTTCTACCCTACGGTCCTGAAGGGGCTGGCCATGTCGGTGTTCATCACCGTGATCGGCATGGTGGTCGGTTCGCTGCTGGGCGTGGCGCTGGCCGCGGGCCAGAACAATGACTTCTGGCCGGTACGCCTGGTGTGCCAAGGGTATGTGGCGATTTTCCGGGGTATCCCGCCGCTGGTTCAGTTGATCTTCTGGTTCAACCTGGCGTACCTGCTGCCGCAGCTGTCGATCGGCATACCGTTCGGTCCGACCTTCGCCTCGTGGTCGTCGACCGAGTTGATCAGTCCGCTCACCGCCGCATTGATCGGGTTGAGCCTGCACGAAGCCGCCTATATGTCGGAGATCATCCGCTCCGGTATCGGTGCGGTCGACGCCGGCCAGCGGGACGCGGCGATGGCCATGGGTTTCAGCCGCTGGCGGACGTTCTCGCGCATCATCCTGCCGCAGGCGATGCGGGTGATCGTCCCGCCGACCGGCAACCAGTTCATCTCGCTGCTCAAAGGCACCTCGCTGGTCTCGGTGATCGCCATGACCGATCTCCTGTTCTCGGTGCAGCTCATCTACAACCGCACCTACCAGGTGGTGCCGCTGCTGATAGTCGCCTGTCTCTGGTATCTGGCCGTGGTTTCGCTGCTCACGGTTTTCCAGCGCCGGCTCGAACGCCGTTACGGCCGCGGTGAACGGCGCGACGATAACCGGCCGGGTTTGTGGCGCAGCGCGCTGAATCGTGGAAGGAACGTTCGATGAGCGATCAGGCCGCCACGCCTGTGGTGCAGGTGTCGAACCTGCGCAAGGTCTATCACGGCCGTCCGGCGCTGGACGGTGTGGACCTCACCGTCGCCGAAGGGGAGGTGGTCGTCATCCTCGGCCCCTCCGGATCGGGCAAGTCCACGCTGGTGCGCTGTATCGACCAGTTGGAGAAGATCGACGGCGGGTCTATCCATCTCGATGGCGAACTCCTGGGCTTCGCGCATAAACACGGTGCCCTGCGGCCGCTGTCCGAGGACGATATCGCCGCACAGCGGCGCCGGATGGGCATGGTTTTCCAGCAGTTCAACCTGTTCCCGCACTGGACCGTGCTGCGCAATATCACCGAGGCCGCGGTGGCGGTGCACGGGATGTCGAAGGACGCCGCCCGCGAGCGAGCCGAAACCCTCCTGCAGAAAGTAGGCCTGCCCGACAAGGCGAACGCCTATCCGCGGCAACTGTCCGGCGGCCAGCAGCAGCGTGTCGCGATCGCCCGCTCGGTGGCCACCCGGCCGCGGGTGCTGTTGTTCGACGAGCCGACCAGCGCCTTGGACCCCGAGTTGGTCGAGGAGGTGCTGACCGTGATCAAAGATCTCGCCCGTTCGGGTTTGACCATGGTCGTGGTCACCCACGAAATGGAATTCGCCCGCCAGGTCGCCGACCGTTGCGTGTTCATGGTCGACGGGAAGGTCGTCGAGCAGAACGCTGCCGCAGAGTTCTTCGAACGACCACAGACCGAGCGGCTGCAACGGTTCCTCAGCCGCTTCAACGAATCCCGCGGGGCCGGACAGGTAATCGAACTCGCCGAGGAGGCCCGATGAGCGGCACCTGCACGATCCTCGCCGTCGGCGACCTCGTCCTCGACGAGCCGGATCCCGCATCCTATTTCGCGCCGAGCACGGAGGTACTGCGGGCCGCCGATCTCGCGATCGGTCATATCGAGGTCCCGCATTCGACCAGCACCGTCCAGGCCAGCACCGATGTGCCGGCGCCGCCGGCCGATCCGGCAGCGCTCGATGCCGTCGCCGATGCCGGTTTCGCGATCGTCACCCTCGCCGGGAACCATCTCTACGACGTAGGCACCGACGGCGTCCTCGACACTATCCGGCACTCCCGGGCGGCCGGGCTGAAAACCGCGGGTGGGGGAGCGAACCTCGCCGCCGCCCGCGAACCCGCCGTGCACGAGACGGGCATGCTGCGCATCGGTGTGCTCAGCTTCAACTGCGTGGGCCCGCGCGATTCATGGGCGGCATCACAGAAAGCCGGCGCGGCCTACGTCAAAGTGCTCACCCACTACGAACTCGAATCGGCGACTCCCGGTGGGCCGCCCACGGTCTACACCTTCGTGGCACCGGACAGTCTCGCGCAGATGAAGTTCGATATCCGGGCGTTGCGGGCGGAAGTGGATATCGTGGTCGTCGCTCTGCACAAGGGGATCGGTCATACTCCCGCGGTCCTCGCCGATTACGAATCACCGCTCGCCCAGGCCGCGGTCGACGCGGGCGCCGATATGGTGATCGGGCATCACGCACACATCATGCGCGGTATCGAAATGTACCGGGGTAAGCCGATCTTCCACGGTCTCGGCAACTTCGTCACTGTGACGCATGCGCTGACTCCGGTCGGTGGTGACTCCGCGGAGCGCCGCGCCTGGGCCGCGCGCCGGCAGCAGATGTTCGGTTTTGTTCCGGATCCGGCCATGCCGGCCTATCCGTTCCACCCGGAAAGCCGCAACACCGCGATCGCGTCGTGCACCTTCGGCCCGCAGGGCATGGTCCGTGCGGGATTCGTGCCCTGCTGGATCGACGACGACGCCCGTCCGGTCCCGTTGACGCCGGACGATCCTCGCGGCGCCGAGGTCGTGGACTACATCGAAAACATCACCCGGGCAGCAGGTTTCGATACCGATTTCCAGCGCGGCGGCGATCTGGTGACCGTGGCCGAGCCCGACGCACAGCAAAGGACACCCTGATGGCTCAGCGGCCCCTCGACGGCAAGATCGTGCTCGACCTGACGACGGCGCTGGCGGGCCCTTACGCGACGCTGCTGCTCGCGGGACTCGGCGCCCGGGTGATCAAAATCGAGAACCCGGAGCGGGGCGGGGACGCCGCGCGTAACAACTCCCCGTATGTCACCCGCGACGGACTTTCGGTGCGGCGCACCTCCGATGAGGACATGTCGGTGTCGATGCTCGCGCGCGGCCGCAACAAGGAGTCGATCACCCTCGATTTGAAGAATCCGGCCGGCCGGGAGGTGTTCTTCGATCTGGTCGCGCACGCGGATATCGTTGTCGAGAACTACAGCGCCGGTGTCACCGCGCGCCTGGGTATCGATCATGCTGCCGTCGCCGCGGTGAATCCGGCGGTGGTCTACACCTCCATCAGTGGGTTCGGCAGCCAAGGTGGTCCGGGCACCGGCAAGGCGATGGATACGATCATCCAGGCCCTCAGCGGGGTCATGATGACGGCCGGGGGCCCCGGCGATCCTCCTGTCCGGTTCGGCCTGCCGATCGGCGATCTGCTCGCCCCGCTGTTCGCGGTGATCGGCACGCTGTCGGCGGTGATCCAGGCCGGACAGACCGGACGGGGCCAGCATGTCGATGTCTCCATGCTGGGCGCGCTCACCTCGCTGGTCGCCGCCGAACCCTTCGACGCCTTCGAGATGATCGGTCTCCCCATCCGCACCGGCGATATGGTGCCGCGGCTGGCGCCGTTCGGTATCTTCGCCGCCGTGGACGGGCACTTCGCGATCTGCGGACCCACCGACCCGTTCGCCCACGGCGTGCTCACCGCGATCGGTCGCCCCGATCTGATCACCGATCCGCGGTTCGAGAAGCGGGACGGCCGGGTGCACCACGCCGACGAACTGCACGCGATGATCGCGCAATGGGCGGCGGACAAGCCGGTGGCGAAGGTTATCGCGGAACTCGAGCACCACGGCGCACCGTGCGCGGAGGTTCGTGCACCGCACGCCGCGGTCCGCGATCCGCTCGTGCGACAGCGCGGTGAGGTGGTGCCGCTGCGCCACCCCAGCTACGGCGATATCGTCGAGCTCTGGGGCAGCGGTCTGCCGATCACCATGTCCGACAGCGATACCGGTCTCGACCGGCCCGCGCCCGCCCTGGGCGCGCACAATCACGAGGTACTCGCCGGGCTGCTCGGGTACGACGCCGCGCGCATCGCCACCTTGTCGGAAAGCAAGGTGCTGTGAGCGCGGATCCGCCGGAGCCGGGGCACCAGGAGCAGCCCGCCGGCGGTGCCTTTGGTTCGGCCTCCGGTTTGCTTGTGCCCGACTCCGCCGGTTCCGATCGCCCGGTGATCGGTGTGGTCGGCGGCGATGTGCCGGTCGAGATCATCGAGGCTGCCGGGGGGCACGCCTTCCGGCTGTCCGGTGCCGACCGCCCGGCCGGTGCGGAGGCCGTCCGATTACTGGGGGCCGCCGTGGATTCGGTCGCCCACTCGATTCTCGACAGTATCCTCACCGGCGAAGCGGGCTTCCTGCGCGGGCTGGTGGTCTCCCGCGACTCGCAGGCCGCACTGCGCCTGTTCTACGTGCTGCGGATGCTCGCACAACAGGGCCGCGCGGTGCCGGACGTACACCTCGTCGACCTGCTGCACCTACCGCGGGCATCGACCCGCGACTACAACGCCGGTCAGCTCGCCGAGATGGCCGATACCGTCGCCGGCTGGACCGGTACCGGCCTCACCCCGCAGAACCTGTACACCGCTCGGAAGCTCCGGGCCGAACTCGCCGCAGCGCTGCGTACGGTGCGCGCCCGCCGGGCCGCGGGCGCCGTGACCGGTGCGACCGCGCTGCGCGTGTACACACTCGCCCAGACCCGGACACCGGCCGGCTGCCTGGCGTCGATGGACGCGGGACTCGGTGCGACCCGCTCCCGGCCGGACCCCGACTCCGCATCCGAAGGACCGGCCGAGGGCCGGTGCCGGGTTTTCCTCACCGGAAGCACAGTCGACCAGGTTTCGGTGTACGACCGGCTGGAAGCCGCCGGACTGTTCGTGGCCGGTGAGGACCACAACTGGGGTGACCCGGTGGCCGATCTCTGGGATACGCCCGCCGAAGTCACCGACCTGCCCACCGCCTACGCCGAGATCGCCGGCCACCGCCTGCACGCCGGGCCCATGGCCCAGACCTCGGGCCTGGCCGAGCGTGCGCGCTACAGCGCGGACCGCGTCCGCCGCTGCGGCGCCTCGGTGGTGCTCTCGGTCGGCCGCGACCACGATCCGGCGCCCGGATGGGACCGGCCGGGGCTGATCCGGGAACTGGGTTCGCACGCCCGCGTGGTGAGGCTGCCGGTCGCCGCCCACATCTGGTCGGCGGACGAGCTCGGCACCGCCGTCGAGTTGCTCATCCGTGAAGATTGTGAGGCTACGGCACCATGAACGCACCGCATACCGCCTCGCCGGACCGACTGGCCGCGGCCACGGCCGCGACCGCGTACCAGAAGCAGTGGTTTGCCCGGATGCGCGCGGAGGTCGCCGCGGGCGCCCCGCTGGCTCTGGTGAACGCCGACGCGCCGCAGGAAATATTGCGTGCCATGGGGATCCCGTATGTGGTGAACCAGTGGTGGGCCTCGGTGGTGTCGGCCAAGCGGATGGGGCCGACGGCCCTGCACAATATCGCCGTGCGGGGTTACCCGGACGATTCCCTGCAATACGACGCGATCGGTCTCGGGTCCATGGACCTGCTCGGCGCGGACGCACCGTGGGGCGGCCTGCCCAGGCCCCGGTTCGTCATCGCCGAATGCAGCGGCGACGCCACCCGCAAGGTGTTCGACCTGTGGGCCGAACATCCCGATACGGAGTTCTTCCCGTTCGAGCGTTCATCGGCCACCACGACTCCGGACAATTGGTGGGAGCTCGTCGGGCACGACTGGGAACGGGTCTATGCGAGCGATCGCCTCGACCTGATGACCAGCGAGAACTGGCAGCTCGTCGAATTCCTCACCGCGCGCACCGGGCGCACGTTCGATATCGACCGGCTCGCCGAGGTGATGACGCTGGTCAACGAGCAGGCCGAATGGAACAAGCGGACCCGGGACCTGATCGCCGCCACCCGGCCCACCCCGGTCTCCATCAACGACAGTATTCCCGCCGTGATGATCCCGCAGTGGCATCGCGGGAGCGTCTGGGCCCGGGACGCGGCTCGCGAGCTGTTCCACGAGGTGGAGGCGGCGGTGCGCGACGGTCGCGCGGTATGTCCGGGGGAGCGGGTGCGGTTGATGTGGATCGGCCGCGGTCTCTGGTTCGATCTCGGTCTGTACCAGCGCTTCCAGGAGAAATACGGCGCGGTGTTCGTCTGGTCGATGTACCTCGCGATCGCGGCCGACGGCTACGCCCGCTACGGGGGAGATCCGATGCGCGCCCTCGCGGCCCGCTTCACCGGCTTCACCGACCAGCTCTACACGCCACCGTGGTCATCGCAGTGGTATGTCAAGGAAGCGCAGAGTCACGGTGTCGACGCAGTGGTGCACCTGGTGGCCGACGATGTCCCGGGATCGTCGTTCACCACCGAGGCGCTGGAGCGCGCCGGTATTCCCGTCCTGGAGATCCGCACCAACAATGCCGATTCCCGGGGTGCCGCCGCGGCGGCGCTGGAAACCGCCATCGGCGATTTCCTGAAGCACCGCGTTCTCGACTGAGCCCATGTCTCGCTTCCTACCGCCACCGCTGCGTCGGCGGAACTTCGTGCTGTACTTCTGCGGCCAGATCTTCGCCAACACCGGTGTGTGGTTCCAGAATCTGGCGTTGAGCCTGTGGATCGTGCAAACCACCGAGAGCGCGCTGGCACTGTCGCTGGTCGCGGTATGCCAGTTCACCCCGATGCTGGTGCTCTCGGCGCCGGCCGGTGCGGTGGCCGACCGCTTCCGGCCGCGCACGATACTCTTCGTCACCACGCCGCTCATGGCGCTGTGCGCCGGAGCGTTGGCCGGCGCCGCCGCCTCGGGTCACGACGAACTCGTGACGCTGCTCGGACTCGTGGCGCTGAGCGGGATCGTGCAGGCCTTCGACCGCACCGCGGGGCAGGCGTTCCTCTACGAACTCGTCGGCGCTCGGGAGCTGGGCCCGGCGGTATCGCTGAACACCGTCGCGCTGTCCGCCGCCCGCTCACTGGGCCCTGGACTGGCGGGCCTGACCTATGCCATCGGGGGCGCGGTGATCTGTTTCACGGTCAATGCGCTCACCTACTCCGGTGTACTGCTCGCATTGTGCATCGTGGACCCGAAAGCCCTCGCGGAGAGACGAATCCGTTCCCGCGGCGGGGACAAGGGAGCGGTGCGGACGCTGCTCGGCGACCCGGTGCTGCGCAGGCTGTTCGGCACCAATATCGCCGTCACGGTCCTGGCGATGAACTTCATGGTCGTGGTCACCGCCATGGTCACCATCACTCTCGCCGGCGCTCCGGCCCAGCTGGGCGCCGCGCACACACTGAACGCCGTGGGTGCGGTGGTCGGTGGACTGATCGTCTCGGCGACCGCGCACCAGGGAACCCGAGTGGTGGCTCTGGCCACGGCCGTGCTCGGAATCTCGCTGGGATCGGCCGCCCTCTCGCCGAATGCGGCGGTGTTCCTGCTGATCTCGCCGCTCATCGGCCTCGGCCTGGGCGCGTTCCAGAGTTCGCTGAACAGCACGGTGCAACTGCTGAGTCCCCCCGGCCTGCTCGGGCGGTCCGCCGGGCTGCTCACGATGAGCAGTGTCGGTGTCGCCCCCATCGGAGCCCTGATCGCCGGCTCGATCATCGACAGCACGTCGGCGCGCGTGGCCCTGCTCGTCGGGACGGTCGCCTGTCTGGTGTGCGGTGCCGTGCTGGCGTGGGGCGGCAACCGGAAGCCGCATGCCGCGCCCGAACACACTCCGCTTCTTCGCTAGCCGCCGCGTCGAGGCGAGAACCGTTGTCGTCATGACAATTCAAGGAGATGAGTATGTCCAGATTTCGCTGGCCTATCGCAGGTCTCGTCGGCCTGCTGGTTGTCGCGGGCGCGCTGTTCGCAGTGGTCACGCGCGCGGAGGAAACCGATACCGTACAGGCGGGTTTCGCCGATTACGCACCCGGCAAGCAGTACACCGAGGCGATCACCGAAACCTTCTATCTACCGATGACCGACGGAACGCGCCTGGCGGTCCTGCTGTCGCGACCCGCCACCGACGGGCGGTCGGTCGATGGCCGGTTCCCGGTGATCTGGCATCACAAGCTCGATATCTACCCCAGCCCCAAAGACGGTGTGGGACCGCGGGAGGCCGGCTATTCGAATCTCACCGCCCTGACCGAACACGGCTACGTGATCGCCCAGGTCGCGCGGCGCGGTAACGGTCAATCGTTCGGTGTCCGGCGCGGCTACCACGACCGGGTCGAGGCGCAGGACGCCTACGACGTCACCGAATGGCTGGCCACCCAGCCCTGGTCCAACGGACAGGTCGGCATCTACGGATGTTCGAACACCGGCGACGCGGCCATGCACGCGGTCTCGATGCGGCCCCCGCACCTGAAGGCCGCCTTCGCCGGCTGCTTCTCCTGGAACAAGTTCGACGCGATGCGGCGGGGCGGGATCGCGGCCCAGTGGGGCTACGGACCTACTCGGACGGTGGCCGACGATATCAAGGTCACGCCCGTGGACGGCGACGAGGACAAGACGCTGCTGCGCCAGGCCGCCGAAGAACACCAGAAGTCGACCCCGCTGGCGCAGATGTGGGCCGGGATGCCCTATCGGGACGACTTCTCCCCGCTGGTCGGCTCCCGATTCTGGGCGGAGGGCAGCCTGAGCACCTACGCGGCCCAGATCCGGGAATCCCAGGTCCCGCTCTACATCGTGGGCGGCTGGCGCGACGAGTTCCGGGACCAAGGAATCGTCACTGCACTGAACACCTCCGGATCGAAACTGTTGATCGGTCCGTGGCTGCACTGCGAAAATCCCGGGCTCGCCCTCGTCCAGGAGGCGCACCGTTTCTTCGACGAACACCTCAAAGGTATCGATACGGGACTCGACGAAGCTCCGCCCATCCGCTACGCCACCGTCTCCGATATCGGCAATCCCACCGGCGCGATCGACTGGCGGGAGGCGCAGGCCTGGCCGCCCACCGATTCCGGCCGCACCGATTTCGTGCTCGGCGGCGACGGGGTACTCGGCTCGCAGGCCACCGGCAGCCGGAAGTTCACCGTGAACACCGCGGTCGAATGCCCCGAGGCCGGCTCGGGATCGACGGTTCAACCATGTCATACCGGTGGGGAGGGAACGTCGTACACGAGCGCGCTCCTCACCCGGGATACCGAGGTGACCGGTACCCCGCTGGCGGATCTGACCGTCCGGGTCGACCGTCCCGACGCCCATATCTTCGCCTACGTCGAAGATGTGGCACCGGACGGCACGGTATCGGTGGTCACCGAGGGCCGGCTCACCGCCGCGTTGCGCGCGGAAGGTGAGGCCCCGTACGCGCTTCCGCCCGGGGTTCCGTATCACCGGTCCTACCGGGAGGACGCTCGGCCGCTGACTCCCGGGGTGGCCGCGCGCCTGCGTTTCGACATCCTCCCCCTGTCATATGTGTTCCGCGAAGGACATCGGATGCAGATCACCGTCACCGGCTACGACCACCGGGAGAGCATCCCACTGGCCGATGCCCACGGGTCGACCATCGAGGTCGTCACCGATCCGGCACAGCCATCGCTGGTCCAGCTGCCCGTCGTGAAGCCCTGATCATCGTCCCGTCCTCGCCAGAAGATCGAACCGTGAAATTTTCCCGAAGCGCCGCGCTACTGTGCGTATTCGCCGTGGCCGGCGGGCTCGCGACCGCCTGCGGCACCGAGCCGAGTACGCCCGGTCCCACACTGGTCGCCGATGCCCGAGACGACTATCACCCCACCGTCCGCGAGGCGACCGCCGGCCTGGCCGGGCACACCGTGTTCCGCCCCGCGGAACTGGACGCCTTTCCCGACGGCAGCGTCCCAATCCTGGCCTGGGCCAACGGCGGCTGCCGCACCAGCAATATCTCGACCACCAGCTTCCTGACCGGTATCGCCGCCCAGGGCTACATCGTGATCGCGAACGGGGCCCCCGACGAGCAACCCATCGACCAGCTACCCGACGACACCCTCGCCCGCCCGGACCGGCTGACCGAGGCGATCGACTGGGCCACCGACTCCGATACCGGTGGTGCCCAGCTCGACGGTAAGGTCGATACCGGCAAGATCGGCGTGATGGGCACATCGTGTGGCGGCGTGGAGGCACTGCTGGCCGCCGCCGATCCCCGGGTCGATTCGGTGGCGGGCCTGAACACCGGTTTCTTCCCGCACCGGCGTTTCGGGTTCGAGCGTGCCGAGCTGGCCGAGATCGAGGTTCCGACACTGTTGTTCAACGGTGGAACCGAGGACCAGGCGCGCCAGAACAGTATCGACAACTTCGAACTGCTGGATGTGCCGACGGTGCTGGTCGCCCAGGAGACCGCCGGGCACAACGGTCTGACCTACGGCCTGGACGCGGGTGACAGCAGCGGGCCGATGCTGATCGCGGGCTACACGATGGTCACCGACTGGTTCGATTACACCCTCCACGGCAACGATGAGGCCCGGGCGCAGTTCGTGGGCGAGTCCTGCGGCCTGTGCACCCGCCCCACCTGGACGGTGCGGACCAAGAATCTCTGACCGGACAACGCGAACGGCCGGATCTCCCCTCATATCGAGATCCGGCCGTTCGGCCCCCGGCAGGTGGGCGACCTTCATTCGTTCACCCGGTCAGCACCACGCGATCGCCGTGGACCGAATACTCGAGCGGCAGACCCTGCGACGCACAGATCTCCGAGAGGTATCCGACGACTTCCCCGAACCTCGGGTCCTCGGGCCCGAGGAATTCCGGCACGGAATTCTTGCTGATATAGGCCGGTCGGAAACCGCACCGCACGATTCCCTCCTCGGAGATCTCGGCGGTCACGGCGATGGTTTTCCGCGAGTCGAACGGAAAGTTGTATGTACTGTCGAAATCGACCTCCCAGCCCGGATGCAACGCCTTGATCTCGAGAAAACTCGGCCGGGTCGCGTGCTCCTCGGTCATGGGCAGGTCCATGGCGAAATTGCCGATGCTGTAGAAGATCGCCTTGCCCCGGTAGATTTCGATCGGTTTGAGGATATGGGCGTGGTGGCCGATGATCAGGTCCGCGCCGGCATCGATGGCACGGTGGGCCGCGGTTCGCTGGTATTGCGCGAGGGTGGCGGGTACGAAGTGCAGCCCCCAGTGCATGGATACGACGACGGCATCGGCCGCCGCGCGGGCCGCGGCGATATCGGCCGCCATATTGTCGAGGTCTTCGGGGAAGGGGAAGGTGTGGATTGTGCAGCCGGTCCCCGGTTGATCGCGTTCGATCTGTTCGTACACGGTGTGGGCGCGCAGCGGCGCGCAACCCGGGCGGCGATCCGTGGCCCGGTAACCTTCGGGGAGGATGCTGCAGTACGCCAGGAACGCGGTGCGGACTCCGCTGCTCTCGACCACCCGGATGCGCCGTGCGCTCGCGAGGTCGTGCCCGACACCGATCACCGTCGTGCCCTGTCCTTCCAAGGCGTCGATGGTGTCGTAGAAGCCGTCGGGGCCCCAGTCCATACAGTGGTTGCTCGCCCAGGAAACCACGCCGAACCCCGCTTCGCGCAGTATCTTCGCGGTCGCCGGACTGCTGCGCGCGGTGTGGCGGACATGGGGGACCCGGGTGCCGCGCTCGGTCAGTGCGATCTCCAGCTGGCAGAACGCGATATCGGCGGCGGCGATATCGTGACGTACCGAGTCGAACAGTTCCGCGGGATTATCGCGTTCGGCGCCGACGTCGCCGACGGCGATCAATTCGATTTCGGTCATGAAAGCCCCTTCACTTCCTGGATGCGCCGCAAGAGCGGACCGATACCTGTCGAGGTGTCGCCGGCGGGCCCGTCGATCGTGTCGAGGAGATCGGCACCGAATTCCGCGCCGAGGACGGGGGTGGTCAGGCGACGGAATTTGGAGCGGATCTCGTCGAATGTCATGGGGGTGGCGGGGGTGCCCGGTGCTTCGGCCGTGACGGTCGTACCCGGCATGGTGTGGGAATCCACGCGCACCTGGGCGATCAAGCGATGGGGGAAGCTCCGTTCGGCGCGGTCGTCGATGTAGGCGCTGACGCGCTCGGCGAGCCGGTGCACCTGCTGCTGCAGCGCGGCCGAGCCGGACAGTTCCGCGTAGTGGTGCGGATCGTTTCCGCCCAGCACGATCATCGTGGCCACCGCGTGATGCACGCTCAGCTGCGCGGAGGTCAGGGTGTCCGGGCGGGGTCCGATCGATCCGACGTGGGCGAGGGTCGCACGGTCGAGTCCGATATGGATGTGGTCGATATCGGCGGCGGTGACACCGGAGTCCAGTACGGCGCCGACTCCGGCCAGCGGGGCCTGTAGCCCGCCGCATACGCAGTAGACTTTGACGGCGAGTTGGTCGGTGAGCCAAGTACGGCCCAGGTCGGCACTGACTTTCGCCGGGTCCGCGTCCACCGAGAACGCCCGGAGATAGCCGCGTTCCCCCTCGATCGAGCGGGCCGGCGCCGTACAACCGTGGCTCGCCAGTGCGGCGGCCCGTATTCCGCCGGCCGCGGCGATCCCGGCGTGCACGCGTTTGACGTCACCGCCACTGCGGGTGAACTCGGCGGTCCCGCTCGCCTGGGCGGCCGCCAGGCCGAGGGCATGGATCATGCGTTCGGTATCGAGCCCCCACAACCGGCCGGCCGCCGCTGCCGCGCCCATAACACCGAGCACGCTGGTCACATGAAAACCCCGGTCGCTGGTCAGTGCGGGGGTGGTGACCGCCGCCAAGCGCAGCACGACTTCGTACCCGATGGTTATCGCTGTGTGGAACTCGCCGGTCGACGCGCCGACCTCCTCGGCTACCGCCAGGGCGGCAGGAACCACCACGCAGCCGGGGTGCGACAGTGCGGGGAGCGCGTAGTCGTCTATTTCGAAACCGTGTGCCGCGGTCGCGTTGACCGTGGCCGCGAATTCGGGACGCAGACCGGTCGGCACGCCGGCGGCGCTACTTCGGCCCGCCGCGGATTCCGCCAGCGCGTAGGACCGGACGGCGCCGGTCCACGGCCGGTCGGAACCCACGACGACGGCGGCGACGGTATCGATGAGATGGGCGTGCACACGCTCGGATACGGCCGCCGGTATATCGCGGCGGTGCCAGGTCGCGGCGAAATCGGCCAGTTCCCGGGTCACCTGCCTCATGCGGCTGCCCCGGAAGCGAAATGGCACACCGCCGTATGTCCGCTGCCGATCGTTCTCGGTATGGGCACTTCCCGCGCACAGATGTCCTGGACCAGCGGGCATCTGGTACGGAAGCGGCAACCGCTCGGCGGGTCGAGCGGGGACGGTATCTCCCCGGCCAGGGGCGGTCCCAGCGGCCGGGCTTCGGGATCGGGTAGGGGGCTCGAGTCGAGCAGTGCCCGGGTGTACGGGTGGGCCGGCCGCTCGTAGACATCGGTGACCGGGCCGATTTCCACGATGCGTCCCAGGTACATCACCGCCACCCGGTCGCTGATCGCGCGGACCACCGAAAGGTCGTGCGAGATGAACAGCAGTGCCAGGCTGCGCCGCGACTTGAGATCTTCGAGGAGATTGATGACCTGGGCCTTCATGGACACATCGAGCGAGGCGACAGGTTCGTCGCAGACGATCAGATCCGGGTCGAGCGCGATAGCGCGGGCAATGGCGATGCGTTGACACTGGCCACCGGAGAACTCGCGCGGTTTGCGATCACCGACCTGCTCGGCGGCCAGCCCGACCGCCGCCAGCGCGGAGTCGATCTCGGCCTCGAGGTCGCCCGTACGGCCCGCGATGACGAGTCCCTCCGCCACCAGGTCCCGCACCCGCCGGCGTGGATTGAGGGCTGCTTTCGGGTCCTGCAGCACCATCTGCAGTTTGGGCCGGAACTGCCGCATCGCCCGTTCGTCGAGCGTGGTCAGGTCGGTCCCGTCGAACAGCACACTGCCGGAATCCGGCCCGGGCAATTGCAGGATCGAGCGCCCCACGGTGGACTTTCCGCACCCGGATTCGCCGACCAGCGAGAGGGTTTCCCCGGCGGCGATCGTGAAGCCGACCCCGGAGACGGCTTGCAGGGTACGGCCGCCGACTGTGTGGTTCTTGATGAGATCGCGGACTTCGAGCAGAGTCATCGCATATCCTTCCCGGCAGCGGACGCGGGATGTACACATCGGTGCCGACGGGTGATCGGGTGGTTCATCGGTGGCAGCGGCTGGGCGCAATCCGGTTGCGCCGCCCGGCACCGCGCCGCGAAGGCGCAGCCGGGCGGGAGCCGCCCCGGGTCGGGTGGTGTTCCCTCGATAACCTGCAGCCGTCCGGTCGGATCGCGGTCCACTCGCGGAATACTGGCCAGCAGCGCCTGGGTGTACCGGTGCCGGGGGGCGGCGAACAGCTGCTTCGTCGGCGCCTGCTCGATGATCTCACCGGCATACATGACGGCGGTATCGTGCGTATGCCGGGCGACCACGCCCAGATCGTGGCTGACCAGGATCATCGCCATACCGCGCGCGAGCGCGAGTTCGGTGAGCAGCTCGAGGATCTGGCGTTGTACCGTGACATCGAGTGCGGTCGTCGCCTCGTCGGCGATGAGCAACTCCGGGTCGCAGGCCAGCGCCGCGGCGATGGTGATCCGCTGCCGGAGCCCACCGGAGAACTGGTGCGGATACAGGCGCAGGCGGGCGGCCGCATCCGCGACACCGACCTGGGTCAGCAGCTCGATCGCGCGGTCGATGGCCGCGCGGCGGTTCAGCGGTAGGTGGTGCCGGATGACTTCGACGATCTGGCGGCCGATCGGCACCACGGGATTCAACGCCATCATCGGGTCCTGGAATACGACGCCGATATGGCGCCCGCGCAGTTGCTGTCGGTGCCGCGCACTCAGCGTCGCCAGATCGGTGCCGCGGAACCGGATACGGCCGTCACAGCGAACCTTCTTCGGCAGCGACCCGGATATCGCCTTCGCCACAGTGGACTTACCGCAGCCCGATTCGCCGACGAGGCCGAGGATCTGGCCCGGTTCCACGACGAGCGAGACATCGCGCAGCGTACGCAGGTCACCACGGGCGGTGGGAATCGTGCAGGACAGCGATTCGACCTGCAGTGTCGGGGTCATTTTCTCGTTCACCTTTCGGCCGACAGACGCGTGCGTACCCGATCGCCGAGGCTGTTCAGCGCGAAGACGGTGGCGAAAATCGCCAGGCAGGGCAGCGCGATCAAGAAGGGAGTTTCGGTGAGGTTGTCCTCGCCCGCGGCGATCATCGATCCCCAGCTCGGCGCGGGTGGGGGAATGCCGACCCCGAGAAAGCTCAGCGATCCCTCGATGACGATCACATTCGCCATGACCACCACGGAATACGACGCCAGGGCGGGCATGCAGTTCGGGAGCAGGTCCCGCGTCATCACCCGGAAATGTGTGGCACCGAGCACCCGCGCGGCGAGAATGTACTCCTTACCCATTTCCGCCAGCGCGGCAGCCTTGCCGATCCGCGAAAAGGGCGGAATGAAAAGAATGCCCAGGGCGATGACCAGTGTCGCGGTGCCCGGCGTGGTGACGACGGCGAGCGCGAGCAATACCAGCAGCGGCGGAAAAGCCATGAGCGTATCGGTCAGCAGGGCCACGCCGCGTTCCGCGCGCCCGCGTCGATAGGCCGCCCACAATCCGAGCGACGCGCCGGCCACACAGGCCAGCGTGGTCGCACCGACGCCGATGGCGAGGGAGATCCGCGCGCCGTGGATCAAACGGGCCGCGACGGATCGCCCCACGGAGTCGGTACCGAGCAGGGGGCCGTCCGGTGAGAACGGAGGCAGGCTGGGCGATCCGACCGGCGCGGTCGGATCGGGGAGCGGTAGGAGCGGAACGAATATCGCGCAGCAGAGCAGGAGCGTGAGCCAGGCGAGTGCGAGATAGGCAACGAACGGCCGCTTGCGCGAGCTCTTCGGGATGGAGCCGATACCGTTCATCGGGTCCTCACTCTCGGGTCCAGCAATGCGTACAACCCGTCCACTGCCATATTGATCAGGACGTATACGAGTGCGATGAATACGACGACGCCCTGTACGAGGGTGACGTCGCGGGCCGGGATGGCCTGCAGGACGAGGCTGCCCACGCCCGGTAGTGCGAAAAGGCTTTCCACCACGACCGATCCGGCGAGCAGGCGGCCGAATGTCACGGCAGCCACGGTCAGCAAGGAGAACGATGAAGGTCGCATGACGTGCCGGGTCAGGATGTACCAGCGCGGCAGGCCCCGCGCTGTCGCCGTCGTGACGAAGTCCTCGTTGAGGGTGGTGATCATATCGGCCCGCAGCAGCCGGAAGAACGCGGGCGCTTCGCCGAGCGCGAGCGCCAGGGCGGGGAGGAACGCGAACATCAGGTTGGTACCGAGGCCGTCGGCGATCGGTGACCAGCCGGCGATCGGAAACCAGCCCGTGGTGACCGCCAGCAGGTAGATCAGCAGGACACCGGCGACGAAGACCGGTGTCGACATGAGCAGCGAGGCGGCGCCCGAGCTCACCCGGTCCAGCGCGGCACCTTCTTTGGACGCCGAGTACATGGCCGCGGGTACGGCGATGAGCAGTGATATCGCCAGCGCCAGCAGACTCAGCTCCAGCGTCACCGGTACCCGGGCGAGGATCTCCCCCAGCACCGGCTCACCGGATTGCGTGGACGTACCGAAATCGCCCTGTACGGCACCGAACAGCCAGCGGACGTAGCGGAGCGGAAGCGGCTGGTCCCAACCGTTTTCGGCTTCCAGCGCGGCAATATCCTCCGCGGTGGCGGTCGGGCCGAGGATGGCCGCGGCCGGTGATCCCGGGAGCAGGCTGGTGAGCAGGGTCGCGCCGAAGGTCACCAGCAGCAGGACCGCACCGAAGTGGGGGAGCCGGCCGAGGCGGCCGCGTAGTCGTATCCGGCGCGGCCCCGAGACCTCCGCCGACGCCACGGACGGGACGGTGCTTCGAATTGTCATGAGGCCGCGTTCCCGATCTTGTCGTACAGCAGGGTGCCGTCGCCGCCGAGTTCGAGGCCGATCAACTCCGGGCGATGGACGGTATAGGCCGCCTGCTCACGGAAGGGCAGGACCGGCAGCAGGTCCGCGACGATGGTCTCTACGGTTCGGTAGGCGTCGGCACGCCCCTGTTGGCCGGTTGCCGCGCGGGCCGCGTCGAGGGCCGCGTCGAGGGCCGGCTCGCTGATACCCGAGTAGTTGGTTTGGCCGTTCGTGTACAGCAGGTTGTAGAGATTCGGCTCGGGGTCGGCGACCGGCACGATCTGGGCGGTCAGGTCGTAGTCGCGATTGCGAAAAACGCGCTGGTCCATGGTTGCGTTGTCCACGATATCTATCGTCACGGTGACGTTGCGGAAGGTGCCCAGCCTGCTCTGCAGATACTCGGCTGTCCGCCGGAACAATCCACTCTGGGCGGTGGTGATGGTGAACGACAGCGGCTTGCCCTCGCCTGCCAGTTCGTCGAAAAGCGTTTGCGCGGCTGCGCGATCGTAGGGCACCAGCGGGGCGTCGCCGCGCATAGTGAACGGTGAGTTCTGACCATAGAGCCCTGCCGGGGCCGACGAGCCCGGGTCGATCACGGCCGCGAGGTCCGCGAGGTCCAAGGCGGCCGCGACGGCGCGCCGCGCTCGGACGTCGGCGAAGGGCCCCTGCCGGGTATTGAAGACGAACATGGGACCGCCACCCGCGGGAGCCTCGGTCACGGAGAGCCTGCTCTGTGCGGCTCGCCGGCGGTAACCGAGATCGGAACCGGGCACCGCGGCCTGGGCCTGGTCGCCGGCCACCAGGTTTACCCGCTGGATCGGATCGGCGACGACAAGGAACGTCAAGCGGTCCAGATAGGGCAGATCCGGAGCGTAGTAGGCCCGATTCCGGGCCAGCGTCATATGGTCGTCGCGCACCCATTCCTCGAGCACGAAGGGGCCGGCCCCGACCGGTTTGTTCGCGAAACCCTTCGGGTCGGCTGCGAACGCGGCGGGTGAGCCGATATACGCAAGATTCGTGGCCAGTACCCGATCGAAGCTGTTGTTCGTGCGCTTCAGCGTGAACGTCACCGTGTGGGTATCGGTCTTCCGGAAGGTGACGCCGTCGAGGAGCCGGGCCAACGGCGACCTGACGCCCGGGTCGAGGATGCGCCGGTAGTTGTAGAGGACTGCCTCGGCGTCGAATTCGGTGCCGTCGGAGAACTGGAGTCCCGGTCGCAGCCGCAGTATCCACGTCGCGCCGTGGTCCGCGGTCGACATCGACTCCGCCAGCCCGGGCGACACCGTCCCGCTGGAGGCGTCGATGGACAGCAGTTGGCCGAAGATGGCCGCCATGCGGCTGGCGTCCCCGGACGGGGTGAGGTTGAAGAGCTGGGCCGGGTCCAGACCGCGCACGGCTTCCACGCCCAGCACCACGGTCGCCTCTCCGCCGCGCTGCGGCGGACCGTCTCGTGGGGGCACCGGACGGACCGCCGCGCCGGTAGCGCAACTCGCCAGTCCTCCGGTCATGACGACCGCCAGAGCGGCGATCAGCATCTTGCGAATGGTCGACGACAATGTCGCTCCTGACCTGCGATGTGCATCTCTATCGCGGCGAATTGTGGTGTGGGTTACATATTCTCCGCAGAGTGACTATTACATAATCGTGAACGACCGTCAATTAATCTGTAATTATTGCGATCGTCTACCGTGACCTGATCGAAAACTGTGAGGAGCCCGAGATGGCCGGATCCGTACGCGCCCTTCCGCGCGCGCAGCAGGGAGCGCAGCCGCAGCGCCTGTTGACGACCCTGCTCGGTGACTACTGGTTCCAGCGCTCGGAACATCTGCCATCCGGCGCGCTGGTAACGCTTTTGGAAGAGTTCGAGATCACCGCGCCCTCGGCCCGGGCCGCGGTGCGCCGAGTGGCAGACCGGGGTCTGCTCACCACCTCCCGACAGGGCCGGGTGGTGGCTTACGGGCTCCCGCCGGGCGGGCAGGAGGTCCTCGTCACGCATATGCGGCGGCTGTTCGCCTTCGGCGCGAGCGCTCCCGAATGGGACGGAAAGTGGACGATGGTGGCGTTCTCGGTACCCGAGGGAGACCGGGATGCGCGCCGGGCGTTACGAGACGGGCTGCGCCGGCACCACTTCGCCCCGCTCTTCGACGCTGTGTGGGTTTCGCCGCACGACCGCGGGAGCGAAATCCTCGCGCTGGCGGATGGACTGGGAATCGACAGTGTGACCGTGCTGCGCGGCGATGAGCTTTCGCGCGCGACAATCGAAGGCGCCGTACCGGGTTCGTTCGAACTGGATACGCTCGCGGACCGGTATCGCGCATTCATCGCGAGATACCGGCCAAGATGGCAAGCCATGGACCCGTCGACGGCATCGCCGGCGCAGGCCCTGCGGCTACGGACCGAAATCGTCACGGAGTGGCGAGTGTTTCCCGGGTTGGACCCGGACCTACCGGCGGAACTGCTCCCCACCGGATGGCCACGGGACGAGGCCCGGGCAATGGTCGTCGATGTGTACAACAGCCTGGGCGCCCGGGCCGAACTCCGTTTCCGCGAGATGGTCGCCCGGTTCGATCCGGAGTTGGCGGCGCTGGCCGGGCATCATGGTTTCGCCGAGTCGGCGGTCGCCGTTCAGCAGGCTCCGGTGGCCGCGGGTCCGTGACCCGCGGCGCTGCGGCGCAACTCGGCCATCCCGGAGGGTGCGCGGGTGGCGGCAGACCACCGCGACGCCGGAGTCGGGTCGTCGGTGGGCGCAAACGGTGGCCTGCCTGTCGCGGGGCGCCGCGCTCAGTCGTCGGCCCCGCCCGCGGGCATCCGGGTGTCACCCTGTGGGTAGCGTGAACGCAGAATGTCCTTGCGAATCTTCCCGGTCGCGTTGCGTGGGATCTCGTCGAGGACCAGGATCGATTTCGGGATCTTGTACTTGGCCAGGCGAGGAGTCAGGAAGTCGGCCAGCCGCTCGTGGTCGATATCGGTCCCGGGCGTGAGAGTGATCGCCGCGCAGCCGGTCTCGCCCCATTTCCGGTCGGGCACGCCGAACACGGCGCAACTCGTCACGCCGGGCATCTCGAGAATCGCGGCCTCGACCTCGGCGGGGTAGATGTTCTCGCCGCCGGAGATGATCATGTCCTTCAGGCGGTCCACGATCGTTACGAAACCGTCCGCGTCCGCCGTGCCCACATCGCCGGAGCGGAACCACCGGCCGTCGGCGAACGCGTCCGCGGTGGCCTGCGGATTGTTCCAGTACCGACGCATGACGTTCGGACCCGAGATCTGTATTTCGCCGCGCTCGCCGGGGGCGACGTCCCGGCCGTCCGCATCGACGATCCGTACGTCGGTGAAGAAGTGTGGAACACCGGCGGTGCCGAGTTTGCGTTCGGCATTGTCGGGGGTGAGCACGAGGGTGCCCGGGCCCGCCTCGGTGAGCCCGTAGCCCTGGCACATCTTCACGCCGCGTTCGGTGTAGGTGCGCAAAGTCCGGGGTGGTACCGGGGCGGCGCCGACGAGGATTCGGCGGACTCCGGACAGATCGGTGCCGGGCCAGCGGTCGTGTGCGGTCATCTGATCGAGCATGGTCGGTACGGTGAAAGCGTAGGTGACACGGTCGTGTTCGAGCACCTCGAGCACCCGGCCGGCGTCGAAGCCCGGCTCGATGAGCACGTTTCCACCTTTGAGCAGGGTCGGCAGGGCGACCATGTCCAAGGCGGCGGTATGGAACAGCGGGGCGCAGACGAGGGCGATCTCGTCGCTGTGCAGATCCAGATCGATGACCGCGTTCATCACCGCGAAGACGATATTGCCGTGGGTGAGCACGACGCCCTTCGGCCGCCCGGTGGTGCCGGAGGTGTACATGATGAAGCACGGGTCGGCGTGGCCGACCGGTTCGTCGATACGGCTCGCGGCGGACGCGGCGAGCAGTTTTTCGTAACCCGGTGCGCCGTGGTCGTCCGGCCCGTCGAGGACCACGCGCCCGCGCAGGTCCACGGCGTGCGCCGCGCCCGTCGCGATATCGCCCGTCGCGGCGGAGTGGATCAGTACCGACGCGCCGCAATCGCGCAGCGCGTACTCGATTTCGGCAGCGGTCAGCCGGGCGTTGAGCGGAACGAAGGTGGCGCCCAGCAGTCCCGCGGCGAACAGCGCTTCGAGATAGCCCGGGTGGTTCGCGCTGAGCAGGGCCACCCGGTCGCCCGAACCGACGCCCAGGCCGCTCAGGCCGTGGGCCAACCGCGTGACCCGGTCGTCGAGTTCACGGTAGGTCGTGGTCCGGCCGCCGAAGGTGAGCGCGACCTTGTCGGGAGACAGGCGGGCCCGCCGCAGCGGCCAGGAACCGATGCCTTCGTTGCGCATGGAACTCCTTCGATGGGAAAAGCCGGAGGCGCGGTGCGGCCCGCGCCTCCGGCGGGCGGAAGCGGGCGGAGCTATTCGAAGAAGCGGTACACGGCCTCGACGACGACGGCCGGGCGCTCGGCGCCCTCGAGTTCGATCAGGGCGTCGACGGTGACCTGCAGACCGTTCTTCGGTAGCTCCTCGGCCTTCTTCAGGGTGGCCTGCAGGCGCACGCGGCCGCCCGCGGGTACCGGGTTGGTGAAGCGCACCTTGTTCAGGCCGTAGTTGACCGCCATGGTGACGCTGTCGACCTGCAAGACCTCGTCCCACATCGGGATGATCAGCGACAGTGTCAGGTAGCCGTGGGCGATCGGTCCGCCGAAGGGGCTTTCCGCCTTCGCGCGCTCGGGATCGACATGGATCCACTGGCGGTCGTCGGTCGCGTCGGCGAAGGTGTCGATGCGCTGCTGCGGGACCTCGATCCAGGAGCTCGTGCCGAGCGACTGGCCCTCGAGTGCCGCGAGTTCGGCCAGCGTGGCGACGCGGGTGGTGGTCGTGGTGGTCATGGTGTCTCCTGGGATTTCGGAAAGAATCAGCGTTCGATGTGGAGAGCGCGCAGCGCGTTCTCCTTGAAGATCAGCGGCCGGACCTCCGGCTTGATCTCGAGTTTCGCGAAGTCGGTCATCCAGCGGTCCACCTGGATCACCGGGAAATCGGAGCCGAAGAGCACTTTCGACTTCAGCATCGAGTTCGCGGCCCGGACGAGTTGCGGCGGAAAGTATTTCGGCGACCAGCCGGACAGGTCGATATAGACATTGGCCTTGTGCGTGGCGATCGCGATCTGGGAATCCGCCCACGGTACTGCGGGATGCGCCATGATCAGCGTGAGGTCCGGGAAGTCGGCGGCGACGTCGTCGAGCAGCATCGGGTCGGAGTACCGCAGCTTGATGCCGTGTCCGCCCGGCAGGCCGGCGCCGATACCGGTCTGGCCGGTGTGGAAGAGGACGGGCACACCGGCCTCGGCCAGTGCCTCGTACAGGGGGTAGAAGGCCCGATCGTTGGGTTCGAATGCCTGCATGCTGGGGTGGAACTTGAACCCCTTCACCCCGTATTCGTCGATGAGACGGCGGGCGCGGCGCACCGCCGCTCGGCCCTGCCACGGGTCGACGGACCCGAACGGGATCAGGACGTCGTTGTGGGCGGCGGCCTTCTCGGCGATCTCCTCGACGGAGTTGGGCGAGTGCCCGCTACCGGACTGCGCGTCGACAGTGAACACCACGGCGGCCATGTTCCGCCGGCGGTAGTGTTCGGCGATCGAGTCGATGGTCGGCGTCCGGTCCTCACCGGACTTGAAGTATTTCTCCGACGCCGCCATGAGCTCGTCGTCGAGGGAACGGTGCCCGCACCCGTCGATCTCGACATGGGTGTGGATATCGATCGCTTCGATGCGGTCGAAGTCGATGGCGTACTCGTAGCGCGTCGTCATCGCCGCATCACTTTCCGCCGCCGATCAATTCGGCGGGGAACTCCTCGCCGACCGACTCGCGGTGTGCGGACAGGCTCGGCCATGCGGCCGCGAGATCCTCGGCCGACCAGCCGTCGTTGTGGTAGCTGATACCGCTGAGCTGGGGGTGGGTCCACAGGGCGACGCGGTCACCGCCGATGGCGAAAGCCTGACCGGTGATATCGGCGGCCGCGTCGCTCGCCAGGAAGGTGATGATCCCGGCGGCGTCCTCGACGGTGCCCATGCCGATGTCCCGGCGCAGGAGGGCGGGCAGCGTGCCCGTCTCCCTCGCCGCCTCGATATGGGGCCGGAATATGGGCACGGTCTCGGTCATCGCGGTGACCGCGACCGGGCAGACCGCGTTCGCGGTGATGCCGGCGCGCTCGAGTTCCATCGCCCAGGTGCGGACCATGCCGACGATGGCGGCCTTGGATCCCGAGTAGCTCGTCTGGCCGAAGTTACCCCGCTGGCCGGCGGGGGAGCCGATGCAGATGATGCGGCCACCCTCGCCCTGCTCGCGGAACCGCTGCACTGCCTCGCGAACACAGGTGAAGGTGCCGCGCAGATGCACGGTGGTCACCGCGTCGAACGCCTCGTCGCTCGTCTTCCACACCACGGCGTCGCGCAGGATGCCGGCATTGGTGACCATGATGTCGAGCCGGCCGAACTCCTCGACCGCGGTCGCCACCAGTTGCTCCGCCGTCTCGGTGGGACCGACCGGGGCGACCACGGCAACCGCGCGGCCACCGAGTGCGCGGATCTCGGCGACCGCGTTGTCGGCGGTTTCCTTGTCGACGTCATTGATCACGACGGCGGCGCCGTGGCGCGCGAGATCTTTCGCGTAGGCGAGGCCGAGGCCGCGTCCGCTGCCGGTGACGATCGCCACCTTGTTGCTCAAGTCCACTTCGGCTCCTTCGGAAGAGTTACTCATCACAAGTAAACATCTATCATTGAGAAAGTCAATCGTTCATTTCTGCTACTGTATTCCCGCGGAGGTGCGAACAGGAGGGCTGATGTCTCTATCACGGCAGGTGCAACTGGCCGATGACCTCGGTTTTCTGCTGTCCCGGGCCGGGGGTTTGGTGGCGGGACAGGTGAACCGGGCGCTGGCCCCCGTCGACCTCAAGGTGCGTCCGTACTCGGTGCTCGTGCTCGCCTGTGAAAAGGCCGAAGGGGTCAATCAGCGAAGTGTCGCGGCCACATTGGGCCTGGACCCCAGCCAGATCGTCGCGCTGATCGACGACCTCGAACGCCGCGGCCTCGTCGAGCGGGTCGCCGATGCCGCGGACCGGCGCAACAAGCTGATCGTGGCCACCGACGCCGGCCGGGAGCTGCTGGAGCAGGCGCACCGCCTGGTCGACGACGTGCACGAACGGCTTTTCGGCGGGCTGCCCGAGGGGGTCGTGAACAGCCTGAAAGAGGCATTGCGCGCAGTGGTCCTCAACGAGTGACCTGCCTCGCGAGTATTGCCGTGCCGGCTCGCGGTCCGGTGACACCGCCACGAGTTGTGCGGCGCCGCCGGTCACCGCGCCCGTCACCGGGTCGCATCCTCCGCGGCGTCTGGGAGGAACTCGCGGGACAGCGCTTCCGGCTATCCCGCGTGATGCCGGGCCATGGCTATCCCTCATCGGCACCCACGGCCCGGCACATGCGGCCCCACGCGCGCGGCCCGCTATCGGGGGCTCGCGTGTGTGGGGGTCACTGCTATCTGCACGGACTGGTAGCCGAGTTCCGGCATCCGGGTGGGCACCGGTTCACCCAGCAATCCGAGCTCCGCGGACCCGTCGAGGATGGTGTCGAGCGCGACCCCGATCACCCCACGAGCGAGATGCATACCGACGCACTGGTGCCGGCCGATTCCGAAGCCGAGATGCTGACCGATATTCGCGCGGCCGAGTACGAACGATTCGGGATCCCGGAAAACGTCGGGGTCGCGATTGGCCGCCGCATACACCAGAGTGACGGGCTCTTCGGGTTGGATCGTTCTGCCGTGCAGTGAGGTCTCCCGGCTCACCGTGCGCGCGAATCCCCGGTACGGGGTGAACAACCGGATGTACTCCTCCGCGGCGGCCGCCCGGCTGTCCGCGTCGCGCCGCAGCCGATCCTGGAGCCGGGAGTCGGCGGCCAGATGCGCCGCGATCGCACCGATGAGCAGCGGGGGTGCCACCATTCCGACGACCAGTGATTGCCGGAGCGCGCCGACGACCAGGTCGGTCTCGAGTGGTCGGCCGTCCACCCGTTCGCTCAGCAGCGAGCTCGCCGGGTCCTGGGTGATGTCACGCGGGTTCGTGGCTCTGTCCGCTACCAGCCACCGCGCGACTTCGTACATCTCCTCACTCCGCCGGGTGACCTGCTCGGCGTCCTGCGCGCGCCAGGCATCGACCCAGGCGGTCGCCGTCGCGGCCAGCCACTCGACCCGGCGTTCATCGAGGTTGAGCCACGTTGCCGCGGCATACGCCGGCAGCAGGGTGCCGAAGGTCCGCGCGATATCGCGATCGTCGCCGTGGACGAAATCGCGGAACAGGGTCGTGGCGCGGGGACGTAGCGAATCGAGGATCCGCTCGACCCGCGCCGACGACAGAGTTCTCAGCAGCGCCCGTCGATACGGCGTATGGCGTGGGGCGTCGAAGTTCAGTGGCGGTCTGCGGATCCCGCGTGGATCGCTGGGCACCACCGCCCGGACGGAGGAGATGAACAGGTCGGGGTCGAGGGCCGCGTCGCGGACGTCCTGATAACGGGTCAGCGCCCAGTAGCCGCCGTAGTCGGCCGTATGGGCGACCGGGCAGGCGGCCCGGAGGTCCCGATACACCTCGAACACGTGCTCGGGATCGTCGTTGCCGCGAAAACTGAAGTCGTTGCGGGGATCGGTCATCTCGTTCCCCTCAGAGTCCGATGAATTCCAGCGGTACCGAACGGGTGCCCCATTCCGCCCATTTGGCCATTCCCGGAGAGCCCGTCAGCGAGAATGCGGCGCGGGAGAGTGCTTCCTCCAGGGTCACCGTCAGCATGATGCGGGCGAGCGGAGCCCCTGGACAGCTGTGCGTTCCCCTGCCGAAGCTGATGTGGTCCTTGATATTGGTTCGGTCCAGGACGAACTCGTCGGGCCGGTCGAAAACTCGGGGGTCCCGGTTGGCCGCGGTGTACACCAGTGCGATCGGATCGTCTTTGCGGATTTGCCGGCCACCCACGGTGGTGTCGTGCCGGGCCGTGCGCGCCATGCCGCGATAGGGGTTGTACAGGCGCAGGAACTCCTCGACAGCGGCGGGGATCTTGTCCGGATTCGCGCGCAGGAAGCGCTGGAGTTCCTGGTCGCGGCCGAGGTGGACGAACATGTTGCCGATGAAGACGCTGGGGGCCACCATCCCGGTCACGATGAGCTGGCGCACGCAACCCAGCACCATCGCGGCAGGCAGGGGTTCGCCCTCGTAGGTCGTGGCGAGGAGCGCGGCGGTCAGGTCCTCCTCGGGGGAGTACTCGCCGTCCGCACGTTCGTCGATGATCTCCTGGGCGATTCGGTACAGTTCCCGGCTGAGCCCCCGGACCGTGGCGTGGTCGAGGATCTGGATCGCGTCGACGTAGGTGCCGCTGACACGCTTGATCTCCGAACTCAGCTCCACCGAGAGATTGAAGAACTCGGCGAAGACATGCGCGGGTAGTTTCTGCGAGTACTCGAGCGCGATATCGACATCGCCCGCGGCGATCAGCGGATCGAGCAGCTCGGTGGAGCAGCGGCGGACCTTCGGCTCGATCACCCGCATTTTCGGCGGGGTGAAGAATTGATTGATGATTCGCCGGTAGGCCATATGCTCCGGGGGATCGAGATGCAGGGGTGGGCGTACCCCGGTGAAGGCGAACGCGGGAATCGCATTCTGCTTCGACGTGGTGAAGCGGGAGATATCGGTGATGACCTCGAGCAGCTCCGGGTACCCGAGCATCGCCCAGAAACCGCCGAACTCCTGGCTGCGCGCGACCGGGCACTGTGCGCGCAGCTCGCGGAACTGCCGGTGCGCACTGTCGAAGGTCTCCGGGGTCTGGGGGTCGAAGTCGTGATCGTCACGGCGCGACCGGGCGGCCGAGGATTCCGAGGTCATTCGGTTACCCCCAGTAGGTCGTTGATCTTCGCCGCGTCGGCTATTTCGATATCCCCGACGCGGGTGAACCGCTGGATCCCTTCGGTGTCGTAGGGGGAGATTCCGTCGGAGTCGTCGTTCAACAGCCGGTTGCCTTTTTCCGACATCAGGTAGGCGGCCAGCAGCTTGGCTCCGGCCGGATTGGGTGAGTTCTCGGACAGGGCGACCGAGGCTTCGGGCCCGGTGGTGGGGGCCAGGCTCACCATTTCGACGGGAGCACCCTGTTCGGCGAGGTTCTGCACGATCGCGGCGACGCCCGGAAATCCGATCTCGGCCTCACCGGCCGCGATCGCCTGGGTGAGCGGGACCGCACTGTTGGAGAAGGTCGGTTCGTTATCGGCGATCTTGCGGAGGAAATCCTCCCCGTACCGGTCGATCATCAAGCTCCAGAAGGCGATATTGGCCGGCGAGGTATCCGGCCGCGTCAGCATCAGGTCGCCTTCGAATTGCGGATCGGCGTAGACCTCCCAGCTCTGCGGGGCCTGCGAGAGCTCGTCCGAATTGACGACCATCTCGGTAGGGATCAACGAGACGACCGCTGCGGCGCCGTCGTGCGTGAGATATTCCTTCGGGAATACGTCGGTGTCCGGCGGCAGATCCTGTTCGGTGATCGGGGTGATCCAGTCTTTCGCGTGCGCGTCGCCGAGGAAAGCGGAGTCGGTCACCAGCACGATATCGGCGGCACTGCGCCCGGATTCCGCCTCGGCCGAGTAGCGCTGGATGAGGTCGGCGGTGACCAATCGGACCGGTTCGACCCGGACCCCGTATTCGTTCGTGAAGTTCTCGGAGATCGCCCGCAGGACGCTCTCGTCCAGCATGCTGTAAAACGTGACCGGGCCCGCGTTCTGCGCCTCGGTGACCAGTGCCCGGGTCTCCGGGTCGAGATCCGCCGCGGGGCCCGTCGGGCCGGTTCTGCCCGTGCCGCATGCGGTGAGCAATGCGGCGGTACACGCGACCGCGAACAGTGTTTTCTTCATCGATTTCCCTATCTGGGTGTGCACAGGGTCAGTGGCCGGTGCGGGATTTCGCGACTCCGAACCGCCGGGAGGTCCAGATGACCAGCAGCAGTACGGCGCCGGTCACGAGCACGAGAGTGGCCGAGAGCGCGGCGAGTGTGGCGTAGGAGCCGCCGTTGAATACTTCGAGGATCCGAAAACCGACGACTACGTTGTTCGTTCCGGACAGGATCGCGGAGGCCGTGAGGTCGCCGACGATCCTGATGAACAGCAGAGCCCAGCCGGCCACCAGTCCGGGAAGCATGAGCGGCGCGTAGATGCGCAGGAGAGTCTTCCAATCGCGGCCCCCGCTGATCTTGGAGGCCTCCGCGAGTTCCCGGCCGACGACAGCGACTGCCGCGTCGGAGGCGATGGACGCCTGCGGCAGATAGATCGCGAGATAGCCCAGGAGCAGAATCAGCCAGGTACCGCCGAGGTAGAACGGGGATCCGCCCAGCAGGAGCAGGATTCCGACGGCGATCACCATATGCGAGATCGACGAGGGCAGTTTGATCGCCGCGTCCACTGCCTGGGTGGCCTTGTTGCGGTGCTGAGCGAGGTATATAGAGAAGATCGCGGCTGCCGCGATACCGATCAAACCGCCGATCAGCCCCAGCCCCAAACTGTTGGTAAATGCCTGCTGGGTTTTCGGGTCCTCTGCCAGGGCTGTTCTGAAGGCGTCGAATCCCAGTGAATCCCATTGAATTTTCGGGGTCCAGTACCCGTTGAGGGCGACGAGGAACAGTCCCGCCATCGGCAGTACCGTGGACAGGACGACGTAGAGCAGGACGAGGCCCCGGACGACCGGCCGCCACTTGCCCAATCGAGTGATCTGGTGGGTGGTGCTCTTCCCGGCGATGCTGCTGAAGCGTGAATTCCTGAGGACCCGGTACTGCACGTAGTAGGAGAGTCCGACGAAGATCATCACGATCGTGCTCAGGCCCAGCGCCAGATCTTCCTCCGGGGGGTAGGAGAAGGTCAGCAGGTGCACGATGCGGACGGCGATGACATCGATATCGGCGGGGGTCCCGATGATGGCGGCGATCGAGAACATGCCGAAGCCGAACCAGGTGCAGAGTAGGAGGCCGGCGCCGATCGAGGGAGCCAGTGCGGGGATGGTGACTCGTCGCAGGGTGGTGAGATAGCCGGCGCCACTGAGGCGCGATGCCTCCTCGAGGCTCGAGTCGAACGTCGTCAGTGCGGCGGAGACGTTCATGTAGACATAGGGAACGGCGTAGATCGTGTACACCATGACGAGGCCGTACCAGGTGTTGATATCGAACGGCCCGCTGTCGAGATGGATGCCGATGATATCGAGCCCGTCGCGCAGCCACGCGTTGATCAGGCCGGCTTTGGGGGACAGCAGCATGGTCCAGCCGACCGCGCCGGCGATCGGTGGGAGCAGGAACGGCAGGTAGGGCAGAACATCGTTCAGCAACCCCATTCGCGCATCGGTGCGTTCATTCGCCCAGGCGATCAGCGTCCCGATGACGACGGCCAGGACGCTGCTGGCCGCCACGACCACCACGGTGTTCAAGATCAATTCGCCGAGGTCCGGGATGGCGAGAGTGTTCTTCACCGCGTCGAGGCCGAAGCCGCCGTCCTGCCAGAAGATATCTACCGCGACGTTGAGCAGGGGAACGCCGACCAACAGGATCAGCGCGAGGGCGATGGTGAGCGCGACCGTATCGAAGCTCTTCGGCCGTCCGGTAGGCCCGAGCATGCCGCGCCGCTTTCTGGCGCCCTTGTCGTCCGGTGCGGTGGTTGTCGTCATCACGAGGCGGCCCCGGCGCGCGCGGAGGTGCCGGCCTGCGCGTGCGTGGTGCGCGGGAAGACCATCATGTCCTGCGGGCGGACCCCGATCCAGACGGTGTCGTCGACGCGGAACCGGTCGTGCCGACCGGTCCATACCCGGGACCGCACCATTCCCGACTCGAGGATGTATTCGGTGTGGGTCCCCAGGAAAAGTGAAGCGACGACGCGACCCTGGAAACCGTTCATATCGGTGGGTCGCTCGTCGGAGAGGTGCCCGGCTTCCGGCCGCCACAGCAGAGTGGCCGATTCGGGGTCGTCGGGCCGGCCGGTGTGGATATCCCCGGCGTCGGTCGAGTAGACAGTGGTCTCGCCCGTGGACTGCCGCCGCCCGGCCAGTTCATTCGTAGTGCCGATGAATTTGGCCACGTACTCGGTCGCGGGATCATTGTAGATCTGTTCCGGCGTGCCGAACTGCTGGACCTTTCCCTTGTCGAGGACCGCGATTCTTGTCGCGAGTTCCATCGCCTCGGACTGATCGTGGGTCACGAACAGCGCCGTGAAGCCGAGACGTTTCTGGGTCGCGAGCAGTTCGATCCGCAGCTGCTCACGGACCTTGGCGTCGACATTGGACAACGGTTCGTCGAACAGCACGACGTCGGAATCGTTGACGAGCGCGCGGGCCAGAGCCACACGCTGCTGCTGACCGCCGCTGAGTTGCGCCGGATACTGATCTCCCAGTTCGCCGATCCCCACCAGCGTGAGAACCGCGTTTACTGTGTCTTTCATCGCGGCGCGCGACAGACGTCCCTGGCGTTGGTTCTCGAGCGGGTACTGGACGTTTTTGCGCGCCGTCATATGCGGCCACAGGGCGTAGGACTGAAACATCATGCTGAGTCGACGGTGTTCGGGCGGTACCGAGATCCGGTTGGCGCTGTCGTAAACGATCTGATCGTCGACCCGGATCAGCCCGGAGTCCGGTGTCTCCAGTCCGGCCACCGAGCGCAGCAGGGTGGTCTTCCCGCATCCGCTCGGGCCCAGCAGGACGACGAACTCGCCACGGTCGATACGAACCGTCGCGTCATCGATCGCGCTGACCACAGCACCGTCTCTGCGGCGAAATCGTTTGGAGAGGTTCTCGATGACTACCGAGTGATCCATGCTGCTGATTCCTCTTTCCCCGTCCAGGTCCTGTGATGCAGCCCACTTATCTATCGGGGATGAGACCGGCATCACTGGGAAGATTGTCGGCAAAATTTCGACGGTCGTCAAGAGTGTGCAATTGAACCTGGCTCTACGATAGATTCATGGTGTCGCAACCCTGTGAACGGAGCGAGATGGTTTCCCCTGTTCAAGACTGGTTTCTCGAGGACATGCGCGCTCGGCTCACCGAGGGGACGCGGGCCCGGCAGATGCTCATCACCCTGATGGCCGACTACTGGCTCGCCGAGGGAGCGCTGGCGCCGTCCGGTGTCTTGGTCGATCTGATGGGCGACTTCGGGGTCTCGGTGTCGGGGAGTCGTACACTGCTCAGCCGGCTGACCAAGGAGGGTCGGTTGGTGGCGGTCAAGGAAGGCCGCCGGACGTTCTATCGCCTGTCCGGGCAGACGCGGGTACGGCTCGCGGGTGGTCTACGGCGAATCGCGGACTTCGGGGATCCGCATCGTGGCGCCGCCGGACGCTGGACATGTATAGCGTTCTCGGTCCCGGAACAGCAGCGAGCCGTGCGTCAGCAACTTCGCAAGGGGTTGTCGTGGCTCGGGTTCGCGCCACTCTACGACGGCTTGTGGATCACGCCGCGGCCGGTGGCGCGCGATGCCGAATCGCTGGTCGTGTCGCTGGGGGTCGGGCACGCGTCCGTCTTCGAAGGAAGTATCGACGGTATCGGCGGATGTCACGGAAAGCCCACGGATGCCTGGGATATCGAGGGTATCGCCGAGTTGTACGGCGAGTTCCTCACCGGGACGAGCGGTATCGAGGGCATGGGCGGGGCGGACCCGGCCGAGGCGCTGGTACTGCGAACCGAGCTCGTCAATGTCTGGCGGTCGTTTCCACGCATTGATCCGGATCTTCCCTTGGATCTGCTACCCCCCAATTGGCTACGCACGCAAGCTCAGGCGTCTTTTGTGCGCACCTACGACGCTCTCGCGCCGGCGGCGATGCGGCGGGTGCGGGGCGCGGTGGACCGGATCGCTCCGGACTACGGGCAGCATGTGGCGGCGCATATCCTCGGTACCCGTATCGGGGCGATGCTCTCGTAGCACAACCCGCCGATCTTCAACGTATCGCGCAAATGCGCCGGTCGTATTCGCTTCGCGATATGTTCGGCTTCCCTCCGGCGTTCCCGGATCCCGTTCGCGGGGATACCCACCTCCATGAGGTCGACCGCCGCCCGGCGGCCCGGGATCTCTCACGGCCGGAGGGGTTCTCGGTCGATCAAGGGCCATCGGACCGAGTCCGGACCACAGCAGCGCGAACACCTCCCTCCCTTTGTGTTGCGGTCATCCGGCCGGCAGCAACTCCCCGGGCCATAGCGGATCGAATGCCGCGATCCGGCGCCGATCACGCAGTCAGGTGCCGACCAGATCCCTCGCGGCCGCGGCCGGGCAGCTGTCCTGGTCCGCTGAATACATCGATCCCGCCCATCGGTCATCGAGTGCTCCGGACCGGTGGAACGAAATCGCCTGGGGTAAGTGCCCACCTCGACACTCCGGCACTCGACCCCGAGGTGCGCGGCCCGCCGGCGCTTCTGGGTGCCTCGAAACCTGCGAATACGAGTTGCTGGAGCTGGTAAAGCGCTCAGAGCTGGCAATGGGGCTGCTGAATCAGGCGGAAAACCACGGCATCAGCGAAGAGGAGATCGACCCCTTGTACAAGTGGGCCTGGGACACCTACGAGGTCGGCACCGATACCAGGTGACGAAACCCGGCGGACTCGCGCATGCTCGCGGCCGGTGACGACACCCTGCCCGCCGGGCTCGCGCTGGTAACCGCCCTCATGATTGTCATCGCTCTTCGGCCCCTGTGGGCCCGCGAACTAGGTCAGCTCCATCAGCCCCCGGGTATCCCACGGCATCGGGCCGGTGGGGAAGCTGAACCGGACCAACCGGTGTGGAGTGGCCACCTCGAAATGCGCCACGGCGGGCGGCAGGAACCCGCTGAGCATCTTCTCCAGCAGTGAGTTCAATCCGGAGAGTCGTGGTCGCAGCCGCACCTGCCAACAGTCGATCCGTCCTGCCGGTACCTCGACCGGGGCGCGCTGTTCGACCTTCGCGATGAGCGGAATGTGTACCGAGAAGGCCAGCCAGAGGGCGATGTTCTCCTCGGTGTGCTCGGTGAAATCGAGGCCGCGGAGCAGAGTGAGACCGGCGGCGAGTGGCATGAGGTCGGCCGGGAAGGGCGCGATTCCCCCACCGAACTGTAGATGGGTGGTCCCCAGGAAGTTGGCTTCCTCTCTGCTCACCAGCTGAGCCCCGGAACGGGTTTCGGCACGGTAGGTGGACGCCAGGAGGCGGCCCTCGACGCGCTGGAACCGCTGGTCCACAGTGATCACGAACCTCCCGTTGGTGGAGGCGACCTGCACAGACGAGCGGTACTGGTCGCCGTCGTGGCCGATCGCGCTCACGAGCTCGAGCGCGGGGGAGCCGTCCGCGACGCTCACGGTGTAGACGGACTTCTCTCCATCCGGAATCTCCGGATCACGAAAAATGCTGTCGATCAAGGGGTTTCCTCCTGCGCGGCCATGTCGAAAACCGTCTTCAGCTTCCGTACATACCGGTCGACGGAATCGTGTGCCACCGGGGTGTCCGGGTAGATGACGCTGAGCGTGGTCTCGGTCGCCAGCCGGTTGATCCAGATCAGAACCTGTTCGGAAGCGGCGCGATTGGCGTAGAGGCCGCATCCCGCCGTGTCGAAGAACTCGTTGCCGAGTAGTTCCCGGGCATCGACGTAGGAGATCATCGGGCAGGACCAGCCCGGTTCCAAGTCCAGATCGGAGTCGGCGGGCAGCAATTCCACTACGCGCTGGAACGAGGTGGGGGCCAGCCGCAACCCGTTCTCGTAGGCGTGCTGCGCGAGTTCGGCCACCCGGTCGAACGAGGTGGCGGCGAGTGGGAACGTCACCGGCAGCAACGTCACATACCAGCCGACCGAGGCGCGTTCCGCGGGACTGCTGCGGGTGCTCACCGGGGTCATGCCGAAGTAGTAGTCGCTGTCGATCAGTTCTCGTTCGGTCAGCGCCGCCGCGGCGAAGACACCGCCCACGAACTCCGCGCCGTTGCGCCGGCAGCGTCGTTCGAAACGGGAGGCGGTGGCCTCGTCGAACAGCGTCACCGTGCGGTGCGCGCTGCGGTTGTACACATCGGTGCGCCGGCCCAGATCCAGCGGGAACGACGGCAGTCTCCCGTCGTTCCCGCGAATCAGTTCCAGCCATTTGCCGACCCCGGGCGAGGTGAGGGTCATCTGCCCGGTGTAGGCCCGCTCGACTGTGCAGTAGTCCAGGTAACTGGCTGCCGGTGACAACATGTCCGGTGCGTCCGGCCAGACCTCGCGGGTGTAGAGCAGGGCAAGGTCGAAGCCGGACAGGTACTGCCCGAACCCGTCGGTGTGCAGGTGATCCACCGCGAGATAGACCGTGGTCGAATCCTCGCGTTCGATCGTGCCGAAAGTGAAGCAGTCCCAGTCGAACGGTCCGGGTGTGGTCTTCTGCACGTGGTCCACGACAGTACGGGGGTCGTCGATCCGGCCGCAGTCGACCGGCACGAACTCGACGTCGCGCTCGGGTACCAGATGCCGTTCGAGCGCGCCGTCCGCGCCGATCCGGAACCAGGTCCGGAAAGTGTCGTGCCGCAGCAGGAAGGCGTTGACCGCGCGCGTCATCGCCTCGCGGTCGAGATCGGCGGTGGGGATCTCGGCGGTCACCACGCACAGCCCGGAGTATCGGAACTCGGCCGCGGCGTGCTGGTGGGCCAGGCGCAAATACTGCTCCTGCTGGTGCGAGGGCGGGGCCGGGTGGGCCGGGGCCTGCCGGGCGCGCGTCACCGATTCCGGTGACGCCACCCAGCTGGTCAGCCGGCCCGGTGCCGGTTTCCAGTCATCGATCAAACCGAAGTCGACCATGGTGCACCCTCGTTTCGACGACTGCCGGTCACGATATGGCTCCCACCGGGGCCGGCTCGGCCACACTGCCGGATACGGGCTTCGCGAGCGCCGCGACCGGGCCCGGACCCGCCGGTTCGTCCGCGGCTTCCCCGGCAAGAATCAGCTCGGCCACCTTCGGCCCCGCCTGTTCCAGGCTGAACGAGCGGCCCATCTGCAGTGACATCAGATCGATGCCCAAGGTTTTGGTGACCCGGGCGCCGAGTTCCACTGCCATCAGCGAGTCCAGGCCGAGTTCGGGGACCGGGACCGTCAGATCGATGGATTCGACCGGTACGCCCATCACCACGGCGAGCTCCTCGGCCATCTTGCGAGCCACGAAAGCGCCCCGTCTGCCCTCCTCGATCGCGGCCACCTCGGCCCGCAACCGGGCCATTTCCGAGGTGTCCTTCGCGGCGACCTGCGCGAGCGCGAGGGTGCGACCGGTGCGGGTCAGCTGGGGAAAGGTACCGGTCAGCTTGGCCCAATCGGTCGGGATGATGGCCGCCCGCGACGCACCCAGGCGCAGTGCCTGTTCCAGGTAGGCGGTGGCGTCGGCCATATCGATCGGGTCGAAGCCGACCAGATCGAGGTACTTGACGGCGGTCTCGTCGGCGGCCATGCCACCGGCCGCACCGGACAGGTGTCCCCAGCCGACGCACAGCGCGCGCTCGCCCGTCCGGGCCCATGCCTGGGCCATGGTCTCCACGGCCACATTGGCCGCGCAGTAGTTGTACTGGCCGTAGATGCCGTACATGGAACCACCGGAGGAGCACAGGACGAACATGTCGAGTGTGATCCCGGCGTCGGCCACCGCCTGATGCAGGACCCGGGCGCCGTGCACCTTGGGCCGGTAGACGATATCCAGCTCCTGGTAGGTCATGGCGTCCAGGCGGTTGTCGGCCACCGAGCCGGCCGCGTGGAACACCCCGCGTAGCGGCTGCCCGGCCGTATGCGCCCGCTCCACGATCGCGGCGATCGCCGCCGGATCGGTGACATCGGCCCGTTCTTCGATCACCTCGACCCCGGCGGTCCGCCACGCCTCGAGCTGCCGGCGTGCCCCCTCGGTACTCGCACCGCTGCGCCCGACCAGGACCAGCCGCCGGGCACCACGCAGGGTGAGCCAGCGTCCGATGGCCATGCCGAAGCCGCCGAAACCGCCGGTGATCAGATAGGTGCCGGCCGCTTCGATCTCGACACCGGGCAGATACGGCCGCACCGAGGGCAGCGGTGCATCCATCCGCAGTGCGATCCGGCTCAGGCCGGTCGAGCGGATGGTCTCCTCGAATGCGCTCGCCACGTTGTCGGTCTCGAACATCCGGTACGGCAAGGGTGTGTACGTGCCCGCGAGCACCTTCTCGTAGACCCGCTGCAACAGCGCGATCAGCCGCTGGGCGTCGACCGCGACCAGGCGGTCCAGGTCCATCGAGTAGTACGCGACATTCTTGTCGAAGTTGGCCAGCTCCAGCAGGCCACCGGTGTAGATATCGGCCTTGCCCACCTCGACGATGCGCCCGAATTCGGCGACGGCGTGGAAATTCTGGCGCAAGATTTCGCCCGGTGCGCTGCTCAACACCACTTCGACGCCCTTGCCCTCGGTGATGGCCAGTACATCGTCGACAAAGTTCAGCGAGCGCGAGTCGATGGCGTGATCGGCGCCGAGGGAGAGCACATGTGCTCGGCGTTGGTCGGTGCTCGCGGTGCCGATGATGCGCGCCCCGCGGTCCTTGGCGACCTGGATCGCGGCCGTGCCGACACCGCCCGCGGCGCCGTGGATCAGCACCGTCTCACCCGGCTGCAGCCGGGCCAGATCGTGCAGCGCGTACTCGGCGGTGCCGAACGCGATGGTGCTGGTGCAGAATCCGGGATCGGCGTCCGCGGGCAGTGGGATCGCCCGGGCCCGGTCCACCACGACGAACCGCTGCATCATGCCCTTGGTGGCGATCGCGACCTGATCGCCCACCGCGATATCGGTGACCCCCGCGCCCACCCGCACCACTTCGCCGACGCCCTCCATACCGGGGACGGTGCCGAAGTAGGTCGGGGCCAGTTCCCGTTCCCCGAGCAGGCCGATGACCTTCAGCGGATCCTTGTAGTTCAATCCGACGACCTTCATCCGGACCTCGAGCCGGCCCGGATCCGGAGCCGGGCGCGGGCACCGGCGCCACGCCAGCGCGGACAGCACCCGGCTGCGCGGCATCTCCAGCCCGAAGTTGGCCTCGGGGTCGGTCAGCGGTTCGGCGGTGTCGAGTTGTTCCAGACGCTCGGGCAGCGGCTTGGTCACCAGCGGCGCCCACCGGGCGCCGCCGCGCAGTGCGACCTCGTCGGTGTTATCGCGCCAGAACGCGCCGGGAACGGCGAGTTCGGTGACCAGCACGGCGGTTTCGGTATCCGGCTCGATGTCGATCAGCCGCCACCGCAGCGCGGTCTGCTCGTTCAACAACACCCGGTGCGCCCCGGCCAGCGCGGCATGCCCGGAGTCCGGCGCGGCCGGATCGTCCGGTACCGCGAACGCGCGTTCGGTCACCAGGGTGACGTGGCATTCGCCGTCGCCGTAGACGCTGCCGGGGCCCTGTTCGTCATCCGGCGGATGCGCGAAGGTGTCGATCGCCACCGCCACCTGCTCCAGCGCCCACAGGGCAGCGATATCGTCGGCGACCGTCCCCGCGACCACCACCACGTGCAGCCGGTCGCGGGCGTCGGCCCGGGCCGCCTCGAGTGTCGCGGCCAGACCGGCCGCCGGCTCCTCGCCCGGTAGCCCGACGAGGTGCAGCCGGGATCCGGGAATCGCCTCGGCCAGCGCCTCCGCGCGGCTACCGGCGCCGCCCAGCGCGAGCACCACGGTGCTCACCGAATCCTGTGGCAGCGTCGCGGGATCGAGCGGGTCCCGCTGCTCCATGGTCTCGACGTAGTAGAACTCGGCCATGCGGCGCAGCGGGTCCTGCCCGGGCGTGAGCGCACCGATCTGCAGGCCGCTCAACCGCATCACCAGGTTCTGATCGGCGTCGAGGAGATCGACGTCGGCCCGCAGCCGTGCCTCGGGATCGCGCCGGGCGACCACGGTGATCCGCTCGGGCAGCGGCGCGACCAGTCGCGCGGCCGCCACCCCGACCGGCACCAGAGTGCCCTCGTCGACCCGGGCTTCGGCGAACAGCAGCGCCGCGGTCTGCATCGCCGCATCGACCACGGCGGGATGGGCCAGGTGTCCGGAATCGGTCGCGATACTGCCGTCCACGGTGGCGACCGCCGTGTCCCGTCCCACTCGCGCACTGATCACCCGCTGGAAGGACGGCCCGTACTGCAGTCCCGCCGCGGCCAGGCCGGTGTAGAACATCGCCGGGTCGATATCGACGCCGACCTCGATCTCGGGCACCTCGACCTTGGTCTGCTTGTGGCTGCCGGTCAGTGTGCGACCGGTCGCGTGCAGTGTCCAGGCCGTGCCGGTGGCCGAGCGGGAACGGATCATGAAACGCCCACTGGTCTCCTCCACGGTCAGCGACACCAGCGGTACATCGGGCGCGCCCATGATCAGCGGTGCGACGAAGCGCACCTGCTCCAGCGCCACCCGCTCCACGCCGAGGCGTGCCGCGGTGGCGCTGAGCGCCGCGTCCAGATACGCCGCACCGGGCATGATCTTGACGTTGTTCACCACATGGTCGGCCAGCCACGGCAGCAGTTCGGTACCGACCTGCAGTAAATAGTCCGGCCGGCCCTCGACGTCCGGATCGCCGAGCATGGCGTAGGCGCCGGGGGTGCCGAGCCGGGCCTGCTCGAACAGGGGCAACGCCGAGTGCAGTCGAGTCCGCTGCCACGGGTACCGCGGCAGCGGCACATGCGAGGTGGCGGGCCGGTCCGCCGGGAACAGCGTGTCGAGATCGAGCACACCCGCGCCGTACAGACCGATCAACGTGCGCCGCAGGCTTTCCGAGTCGGGCTGCTTGCGGTCCAGTGTCGGTACCGTGGTGCCGTTGACATCCGCGCCCAGCAAGATCTCGCGAATATTGCCGGACAGCACCGGATGCGGGCCGACCTCCAGGAACACCCGGCGCTCGGCGGTGATCGCGGCGATCGCGTCGGCGAAGCGCACCGGCTCGCGCACATTGGCGCACCAGTACTCGGCGTCCCATTCCGCGCCGGTCACCTGTGCGCCGGTGACCGAGGAGAACAACGGAATCGCCGGTGCCTGCGGTTCCAGCGGCGCCAATACTTCGCGCAGTTCCGTGAGGATGGGGTCCATGAGGCGGCTGTGGTACGGCACCTCGACCCGAAGGCGGCGCGCGAAAACGCCGTCTTCCGTGAGCGTCTCGGCGATCTCGTCCAACCGGTCGGCATCACCGGAAAGGGTCAGGGCACGCGCGCTGTTGATCGCGGCGATATCCACTCGCGGGTCGTCGCCGACGAGTGCGCCGGCCTGTTCGGCAGACATGCCGACCGCGAGCATGCCGCCGGACCCGGCGGTCCGCGCCTGCAGGCGGGCCCGGTGATACGCCACCAGTACCGCGTCGCGCAGTGACAGCATGCCGCTGATGTAGGCGGCGGATACCTCGCCGACGCTGTGGCCGACGATGGCCGCGGGTTCGATACCGTACTGCGCGAGTTCGCGTACCAGCGCCACCTGCACCAGGAAGTTGGCCGGTTGGGCGACCGCTGTGCCGGTGACCCGGGACTCTTCCTCCGGCTTCAGCAGTTCCTCCACGATCGACCATCCCGCGACGGTGTGGAACTCGGCGTCGATCTGCACGGCGGTCTCGGCGAAAACACCCTCGGTGCTGAGCAGTTCGCGAGCCATGCCCCACCACTGCGGTCCCATGCCCGAGAACACGAAGACCGGCTCGGTGGTTCGCGCCACGATCGTGCGCACCGCGTCCCGGCCCTGGCCGCCGGCGAAGGCGCGCAGGTCGTGTATCAGGTCGCCGGTTTCGCCGAGCAGCATGCCGGTGCGGTATTGATGGTGCGCCATCCGGGTCCAGGCGGCCTCGGCCAGCCGGGCCGGGTCGGCGCCCGCGGCGATCAGGTCGGCGAACCGGCCGGCCACTGCCCGGGCCGCCCCGGTACTGCGAGCCGAGATCGGCAATACGCCGCAGTGCCCGGGCTCCGGCGCCGGTTCGGCGACGGGCGCGGGGCGGTATTCCTGCAGAATCGCGTGCGCGTTGGTGCCGCCGTAGCCGAACCCGTTGACCGCGACCGACATCGGGGCGGCGTCGGCGGGCAGCGGCCGGGCTTCCAGTTGGACGTGCAGGCCGAGTTCGTCGAACGGAATATCCGGGTTGGGCTTGTCGAGCCAGCCCTGCGGCGGGATGGTGCGGTGCCGGACGGCCAGTGCCGCCTTGATCACACTGGCGATACCGGCCGCGGCCTCCGTGTGCCCGAGCGTGGACTTGACCGAGCCCACTCCGAGCGATTCGGTGCGTCCGGCCGGTGCGCCGAAGACCCGGCCCAGCGCGCGCAACTCGACCGGGTCGCCGACGAGGGTCCCGGTCCCGTGCGCCTCCACGTAAGTGATCGACTCCGGCGCCAGCCCGGAACGGGTGCATACCGCACGTGCCAGCGACTCCTGCGAATCCACATTGGGTACCGTGATCGCGGTGGTGCGGCCGTCCTGGTTGGATCCGGTGGCTTTCACGACGGCGTAGATCCGGTCGTTGTCGCGCACCGCGTCGTCGAGCCGCTTCAGCGCCACCATGCCGGCGCCCTCACCGCGGCCGTAGCCGTCGGCGGCGGCGTCGAAGGATTTGCAGCGCCCGTCGGCGGCCAGGAAGCCGCCTTTGCACATGAGCACGAAGGTTTCCGGCTGCAGCATGACGTTGACGCCGCCCGCCAGCGCGACCTCGCAGTCGCCGCTCTCCAGCGCCTGGCAGGCGAGGTGAAAGGCAACCAGCGACGACGAGCACGCGGTATCCACCGTCAGCGCGGGACCGACCAGGTCGAGTGCGTAGGCGATCCGGTTGGACAGCATGGTGTACGACGCGCTGGCGGGGGTGTGCATATCGGTGTGGAACAGTGCGGGCCCGACCACGCCGATCACCGACTGGTCGACCACGAAACCGCCGACGTAGACCCCGACCGAGCCGCCGGCCGCGCGGCGCGCGATCCCGGCGTCGTCGAGTGCTTCCCAGGTCACCTCGAGCATCAGGCGCTGCTGGGGATCCAGCACGGTCGCCTCACGCGGGGAGATCCCGAAGAAGTCCGGGTCGAATTCCCACGGATCGATCGTCATGAAGGCGCCGCGCTTGGTGTAGCTGCGGCCCGGGGTCCGTGGTTCCGGGTCGTAATAGCGGCGATAGTCCCAGCGGTCCGCCGGCATGTCCACCACGCCGTCACGTTTGTCCAGAACGAAATCCCAGAAGGTTTCCGGTGAATCTATTCCACCCGCGAACCGGCACCCTATGCCAACTATTGCGATATCCGACATGTATGTCCTCCCGAGTCGGAAGTTATTGATAGCCAACGACTTACGGGCATAGGACAAAGTGGCCCGCGCATCTGGCGACGGCGTCAGCGTAATGGCCGTCGCGGGGTGGCCGACATGCTTCAGGGGCACTTCACAAACGAACAACAGTCTGTTTGTGGGATCTCGAATCATCCCGGCTCGCCGCTGTGCAACCGGTTGGCTCGGCCTATGTTCCGAGTGTTCGGCGATCTGTGCCAGAACTGCGTATCGGTTGGGAGGCGGCTTTGTTCGGCGAGTTCACCCGCTGGATAGATCTGATCGTCCGGCGCCGGTTCGTCGTGCTCGGGCTGGTCGTGGCGGCCCTGCTGGCGCTCGGCGGCTACGGCCTCGGTCTCGGTGATCGGCTCAGCGTCAGCGGCTGGGACGATCCAGGATCGGAATCCGCTCGCGCTCTCCGGCTGAAGGACGAGGCGTTCGGGCGCAACCATATCGCCGACGTGATCCTGCTGTTCCACGCGCCCGCCGGCGCGACCATCGACGACCCGGACTTCGCCGCGACCGCGGTGGCCCACCTGGACAGCCTGCCGAAACGGTTCCCGGCCGAGATAGCGAAGATCAACGGCGCCTACTGGCCCACCGGCACCGGACTCGCCCTGCCGGATATCTTCGGCACCGAGCAGCGCGACCACGCCTTTGCCTCGGTCGCTGTTCGCGGTGACGACGACACCACGGTGCTGCGCAACTATCGGAAGGTCGCCGATCAGCTCACGATTCCCGGCGTCGATATGGAGGTCGCCGGCGGGCAACCGGTCGCGCTGGCCCTGAACGACACCATGGCACACGACCAGCGGCGCATGGAGCTGATCGCGATCCCGGCGGTGGCGGTGCTGTTGTTCTTCCTGTTCGGTGGGGTGGTGGCCGCGGCGCTGCCGCTGCTCGTGGGTGGGCTGACCGTGCTCGGCGCCTGGGGAATCGTCCGGCTGCTCACTCATGTCATGGAGGTGAACTCGTTCGTCTCCCCGGTGGTGTCGATGATCGGGCTCGGCCTCGCCATCGATTACGGGCTGTTCCTCGTGAGCCGGTTCCGCGAGGAACTGGCCGCCGGGCACGAGGTCGGGGAGTCGGTGCGGCGCGCGACCGTGACCGCGGGGCGGACCGTGGTGTTCTCCGCCACCATCGTGGTGGCCGCCTCGGGCGTGATCCTGCTCTTTCCGCACGGATTCCTGCGTTCGTTCGCGCTCGGCGCCATGGTGACGGTGGCGCTGGCCGCCGCTGTCTCGGTCACTGTCTTGCCCGCTGTCCTGGCGATCCTCGGCCGCCGGGTGGATATGTGGGGATTCAACCGCTTTCACTCCCGCCGGGCGGGGACCGACCAGCGGAACAATCCCTGGGGCCGGGTCGCCGGGTGGGTCATGCGCAGGCCGCTGCGCGTCGCGGCGCCGGTGATAGCGGTCCTGGTACTGCTCATCGTTCCGGTGCGCGATATGGCGTTCGGCGGGATCTCCGAACGTTTCCTGCCGCCGGAGCATCCGACCCGCACAGCGCAGCAGCATTTCGACGCGATCTTCCCGCTGCGCCAGATCAACCCGGTCGATCTGGTGGTGATCACCCACGACACCAGCGACATCGGGACAGTGGTGGACCGGGCGAATACGGCACCCGGTCTGCAGGCCCCGTTCCCGCCGGCCCTACAGGCGCAGTCGCATCTCGGCGTTTTCACCACCTCGACCGTGCTGCGCGACGCTCACGATGCCGGCGAGACCCTCGACTATCTGCGGTCCATGCCGGTGCCGAACGGTACAACGGTGCTGGTCGGCGGGCAGCCCGCGGTGGAACAGGACAGCGTGGCCGCGCTGGTGGACCGGCTGCCGCTCATGACCATGCTGGTCTTCCTGATCACGACCGTGCTGATGGTGCTCGCCTTCGGGTCGGTGGTGCTGCCGTTGCAGGCCGGCTTCCTGAACCTGCTCGGACTCGGCTCCACGCTCGGCATCCTCACCTGGATCTTCATTCAGGGGCACGGCGCCGGAGCGCTGGGGTTCACGCCGCAGCCGATCATGGCACTGGTGCTGGTCTTGATCGTCTCGGTGATCTACGGGCTGTCCACCGACTATCAGGTGTTTCTGCTGGCCCGCATCGCGGAGGCACGGGCGGCGGGCGCGACTGCCACCGAGGCCGTGCGCGCCGGTATCGCGCGCACCGGCTGGATCATCACCGCCGCCGCCCTCGTCCTGCTCGTCGTCTGCGGGGCCTTCGCGTTGTCCGATCTGGTCATGATGCAGTACATCGCGGTCGGCATGGTGGCAGCGCTGTTCATCGATGCCACCATTCTGCGGCTGCTGCTGGTCCCCGCGACGATGAAAATGTTCGGACGTGCCTCGTGGTGGGCTCCCGGGCTCTTTCGCCGTCGGGGTCGTTATGGGGAGTCCGAGAGCGCGGTCGTCGCGGCGGACGAGCACCGGCGCGGGATCCCGCCGTCCTTCGAGGAAGCCGAGGAGCCGCTGGTGCAGGTCGGCGAGCGGTGAAGCTTTTGCCCTGGGTAGCCGGGCACGCAAAGTGTTGCCGTTTCGATGCCGCTGTGCGGGACGCGTATTCGGTGTATTCGACGTAATTGTCCCGTGATCTGTTCGTATTTCCGATTGTTCACCAAAGCCAACAGTGATCTATTGGTATATGGGCCTATGTCCGCAGAGAATTACAGGTGGCGCGAAAGCCCTTTGCTGCAACGGTATTCGACCGGCCTCTGTGAACAGGTCCAAACCCAGTTGTCGGCAATTCGTGACGTATCCAGTACATATGCGCAGCGACCGGAAAACAGGGCCGGCGCTCGTATTGTCGGCGCAGCTTGCTCGTGGTGAAAACCGCTCCGCGGCACGAGAAGGCGACCGTGCTGTTCTCCCCAGGAAGGCCCTTGATGACAAGACCAATCTCCGCCCGACTGCGGGCGGCCGTGCTGCTGGCCGCTGCCGCGGTCACGTGCGGACTCACCACGGCGAGTGGCCACGCACAGCCTGCGGCAGCGCCCACGGAGCAAGATCTGGCAGCCTATATCGCGGCCGGGCGCACCGGGCAGCCGATCGCCGATTCGGGTAGTGCCAGTGGTTCGGCGTGTAATTCCGGCAGCGGTGCGGGGTCGGGAAACGGTTCCGGTGACTGCTACGGCGGATCGGGCAGCAGCTCCGGTTTGTCGGGTGGGTTCGCTTCCGACACTGTCGGTTACGGGCCGGCGCAGACTTCATGGTTGGCCGCTTTCGGGTACGGGCTGGCCAACGGGGATGCGGCCCCGCCGGGAGCCAACGACTGGAACTGCAAACCTACTGCCGAGCATCCTCGTCCGGTGCTGCTGATCCACGGCACCTGGATGAACGCCTACAACGGTTTCGCGTTCATGGGTCAGCCGATCAAGGACGCCGGGTTCTGCACCTTCACCTTCAACTACGGTCGCTCCAACCTCGTGCAGGGCGGCGGGGTGGGATCGGTGCTGCCCGGTGTGATGGGTACCGGCTACATCCAGGACTCGGCGAAGCAGCTGGCAGGGTTCGTGGACCGGGTGCTGGCCGCCACCGGCGCCGCCGAAGTCGATCTCGTCGCTCACTCGCAGGGTGGGTCGATGGCGAACTGGTACACCAAATTCGAGGGCGGCGCGGACAAGGTCGATAAGCTGGTGACCTTCGGCGCCACTCACCATGGCACCTCCCTGGACGGGATCGGGGCGCTGGGCCGGGCCATCAACAACTTCGGCATCGATATTCTCGGGTTCATCGAGCTCTTCGTGGGCCACGCCGGAATCCAGCAGACCATCGGATCGGATTTCGTCAACCAGCTCAACGCTGCCGGGGATACGGTCGCCGGGGTGGATTACACCGTGGTGGGTACCCGCTACGACGAGGTGACCAACCCCTACGATCTGACATTCCTGCAGCCCGGTCCCGGTGCGACGGTCCGCAACATCACTCTGCAAAACGGCTGCGAACAGGACCTGTCGGATCACCTGACACTCATGTACTCGCCCCGGGCGTTGTCCATCGCGCTGCAGGCCTTGGATCCCGCGCGGTTTCCGGCACTGCAATGCTCCTTCAACCCGTGGCTGATCGGAGGTGCCGGGAAATTGTGACCGGTCGGTAGACGGGTGCACCCACCGGATCGGCAGCTTCTCCGCGCCGACCGGATCGGGCGCACCCGGTCGCCGTGGCGGCGCGTAGGCGCTCACACGTTTTCCGCTGGGGCGTCGCTCGTCGATCAGCGTTCGTTTCCGGCGAGATGAAAAAGTGAGCACCTACCCAAATCGACGTAGTGAAGCTGCCGACAGTTCTCGACAATCGGAAGGTTGTCCCTGTTCAGCAATGGTTGATGGCAAGGGTTACTCCCGTCCGAAAGAGGAGTAGAAGGTGAGTAATCGCTCAGATTAGCCTGTGACAGCAGAGTAAGCGCTTCGCGGCACCATCCGTTGCCGCTGGGGTGCTCGGGTCCCCAGCCTTCCGCTGCGGGGCTTCGTTCAGCACTGCGGTGACAAGGAGGTCACACGTAATGATCGACAACATCGCCCTCCGCGCACCCGAGACGCGTCATCGCACACCCGTACCTGATATCCCCCGATTCGCGCGGGAGATCGTGGCGCACCTCGTCCGCACAGGCGTCCCGTGCGCTGTCGCGCCCGAAGACACTCTCGGCAGCGAACTCACCGCGGTGGCCCGGTCCTGCCTGGTCTGGATCATCCGGCGGTTGAACGGCGAAGCCGTGCCCGACCAGATCGAACGGCTGGAATCGGCTGCCGCGCGCTGGGCCCACTATGGTGTTCCGATCGGTACCGTCCTGCACGCAGTCCACCAAGGCCTGAAAAAAGGTGTGGACCTACTGTTCCCGGTAGCGCATCCCGGCCACGGATTCGACATCACCACCGGAATGACCGCGGTGGTGCAACTACTGAATTCGGTCACCTCCAGTATCAGCAAAATCTATGTGCGCGAACTCAAAAGCCTCACCGCCGCGCACCGGACCGCCGTCCACACGCTGACCTCCGCGCTGCTCAGCGGCCACACCACCGCTGCGGCAGCCCGGGAATGCGGGATCTCGGTGGCATCCCACTACCTTGTGCTCGCAGTCGCGATCCCGGCCCACCCGGACGAACGAAAGCCCGGACTCGACCGCCACATCGTCGCCCGCCGGAAACTGCGCCGCGTCCAATCGGCTCTCGCCACCCGATCGGACAGCAAGGCCCTGTCCCTGCTCTCCGTCGACGGGGGAACGATCCTGCTCCCCGCCGAACCTGATGCCGAACCGGCAATAGACGAACTCGTGCAATACCTCTCCGCCGCGGCGCAGATCCCGCTCACCGCCACTGCCCTCTTCGCCGCTACCGAAGAGATAGCCGCTGCGACCCGTCACGCCCACGAACTCCTCGACACTGTCGAACACCTCGGGCTCGGCCCGGGTGTGCACCGCTTCACCGAATTGGCCATGGAATACCAGCTCACCCGGCCCGGGATCGGGCGGACGGTCCTGCAGCAGCGACTCGCCCCACTCGACGACCACCCTGACCTCGGACACACACTGCAGACCTACATCGCCAACGACCGCAACCGGCAACGCACCGCCCGCCAACTATGCCTCCACCCCAATACCATCGACTACCGGCTGCAACGCATAGGCGAACTCACCGGCCTGGATATCGCCGACGCCAAGGCCTGGTGGTATCTCCACGCAGCACTGATCACGCGTACCGCGTCACCACACCGGGAACCGGCGAACCGAAACGACCCCCGGCAACGAACCAGCGCCGACCGGAAGCCGATATCGGTGGGACCGGCGGGTTCTGCGGCCGCTAAATCTCGCTGCGACGGCCACACCGATAGCTAGGAGCCGGTGGGTGCCCCGGCTTCGGCGTTGAGCCACGAGCCGATCATTCGAGCTGTCATCTCGATGGCTTCTCGGCGGTCTTCGTCGGTGATGCCTTCCGCCGAAGCGCGCAGAACCGCGGCGAATCCGGTGTTGAGGAAGACGAAGGCCATGACGTCGTAGCGGTGGTCGTCGCCGGGGCCGAGGCCCTGGATCAGCATCACTTTGACCAGGAGATGCAGGCGTGGCTCGAACTCCGGTAGGCCGCTGCTGTAGAACTGGACGCCGCCCACCAGGGCTCGGACCAGGCCGGCGTTGGCGACGAGTTCGTCGGTGACGGTGTGGAGGATATCGGAGATCAGCGCTTCGAGGGCCGTGTGCGGCAGCGTCGACAGACGCTGGGTGAAGCGGCGCTCGATGGTTTCCAGCAACCGCTGCAGAAGTTCTTCGACCATGACCGAACGGTCCGCGAAGTACCGGTAGACGGTACCGATACTCAGGCCTGCCTCGGTGGCGATCCGATTGGTCGAGGTCGCGGCGATACCCCGCTCGCCGAACAACCGCGCCGCTGTGTCCAGGATATGTTCTCTGGTGGCTTTCGCGCGCTCTTGACTCGGCCGCCGCCGCGGGCCGGCCGCTTTGGGCGGCATCGCTCACTCCTGCCTACTGCTTCACTGCCTGCGAGCGGCCCATGATATCGCTCGCTACCAATGGATTCGCGCACCGTCGTCCGTCCGAGCTGCCCCGCCGTCGGCGACCCGGCGGCATCAGTGGCCCGGTAGTGCGCCGGCCCGCCAGGCGGCGTGCGCGATGCCGATATCGGTTGTCGCCGGTTCGTCGTAGAGCCATTCGCGAGCGATGCGGTGCCAGTTGTTGCCGGCTCGGAGTTGGCCGAGCAGTGCGAAGGTGAACAGGTCGGCGCGGCGGGAGAAAACATGCTCGCGGGGGAGTAGCTGGCGCCGCATGCCGCGGAACCGGCTGGAGCGTGGATCGATGGCCAGCACCACCGCGCCGGTGGCGAGTTCCGGGGTGACCGTGATCTGCTCGTCGAGCAGGTGCCAGCCGGCGGCGGACCACACGTATTCGAGGCATTCCCGGGTGTCCACACCCGAGTCCGGGGCGACGATCCCGCGGCCGACCCAATTGTTGTAGAGGTCTTCGGCGCGGTGCTCACCCGCCGCGCGCAGGCACCGGCGTTCGAAAGCGACATCGGTGGGGTCCATTCGATTGTAGAGACCGAAATCGACGAAGGTCAGCCGGCCGTCGGGAGCGAGCAACAGATTGCCCGGGTGGGGATCACCACAGAATTCGTAGTCCGTGAACAGGGCGTTGATGTAGAAGCGGCAGATCAATTCACCCAGCCGGTCGCGTTCTTGCTGGGGAAGCTTCTGCATGTGCTCGAAGGACTTTCCTTCGACGAACTCGGTAACCAGTACTCGGGGCGTGCACAGGGGCGCCACCACGTCCGGTACCGCGATCAGCGGGTGACCGCGGTAACGATCGGCCACTCGGTGCTGGGAGCGCGCTTCGCGTAGGTAGTCCAGTTCGCGGATCAGGTTTTCGGCGACCTCGTCGAGTACCGCGACATCGGCCGCGCTCGGCAGCGCCGATTTCCACAGCCTGCTGAAGAACTGCAGATTCTTGACGTCGGCGACCACGGCCTCCCCGACGCCCGGATACTGCACTTTCACCGCTACTGTGCGGCCATCTCGTAACACCGCGCGATACACCTGCCCGATCGAGGCCGCCGCGACGGGTATTTCATCGAAATCGGAAAAGACGCCATTCAGCGATCCGAGTTCGTCCTCGACGATTCCTCGCATGGCGGCGAACGGCACCACCGGTGCCCGGTCACGCAGTTCGCCCAATTTCGCCCGGAACAATTCACGATGCGATTCGGGAACCAGGTCCACCTCCAGCACCGACAACATCTGGCCCAGCTTCATCGCCGCGCCCTTCATGCTGCCCAGTACAGCCACCATCTGCTGTGCCGCCTGCAACGTCGAGCGCTCGGCGAGAACACGACGAGCCTGTTCGGGCCGTCCGATCATGGCCAGCCGTGTCCCTACCCCGAGAGCAGCTTGCCCGGCGGTGAGCCGACCGAGCCTGCCCGCTCGGGCCAACCGCCCCGAAGCGACGTGTCCGTCCACCGGCAGACCTCCTCGAGCCGTTACACACCCCGTCGCGAACCGTGCAGTGCTGGAACCGGCATCGAGCCGAATCAGCACATCTCATCTGCCCCATTGTTCAAGACCACATCGCGCTGCGGTCCCGGACCACTCGACTTCGGCGACGGCCCAGCCGACCAGCGCCCGGCTTGTGACCCGGCACAGCGCACGCAGCCGACTCTCTTCGGGGGAATAAGCGAGCACCGGCGGGGGGAAACGGCGTGCACTGCGTTTCCGCGCGGTACACAAGTCGCGGCCTGTCTGGGTGCCGTTGTGGTTGATCACCGTGATCGACCGTCGTGGTGGCGGTCCCGATCCGGCGACGGTCGATCCGGCGGGCGGGCAGGGTGTTCGCGGTGAGCCGGACTCGCCGAAAGCTACTTTGTGTACCGGCCCAGCAGCTCGGACCGCTGCCCGCTCCAGGTGACCACCACCTGATCACGGGCCCGGCTCGTCGCGACATACAAGAGCGACCGTTCTCTCAGGTCCGCTTCGCCGCGCTCTTCCGCGGGCACACCGTTGAAGCCGGCCCGCGAGGGCACATGGGCTTCGTCGATTCCGGAAAGGATCACCCGGGAGAACTCCATTCCTTTCGATCGGTGCATTGTCATGACCTGGACGTGCCCGGGGACCGGCGGGTTTTCGTCCAAGGCCCGGGCCTCGACCCCGCGTTCGGCGAGTCCACGCACCATCTGGTTGCGGTCGTTGAGGCCGCGGGTGAGGACAGCGATGGTGTCGCGGTCTGCATCGTTGCCCGGCTGCAGCCATTCCCTGATCTGCTTCGCCACTGCTTGGAGTTCATCGGCGGCCGAACCGTATTGGCGCAGCTCGGGTTTCGACCCTCGCGCCGAGCGGTAGTCGGCGGTGGACTCCTCTCCCTCCTCCAGGTCGTGGTAGTCGGCGCCGTCGAGGATGCTCATGGCTGAGGTATCGCGCATCGGCTCGCCTCATCGAAAATCACGAGGTCGAACAGTGCCGGCGCGGGCGGAAAATAGCGGGCCGACAGCGTGCTTCGCGGCCCAGGTGTGGACAAATTCCCGGATCGCCCATCGTAAGTTCCTCTACGCGAGCGTCGCGGTACTCTCCGTCCCGGCCGCCGCTGTCGCCATTGGCTGTGCCTTCGTGGTGTCACAATGAATTGCGGCGGTCCACTGTTCTCAACGCGGCTGATCGGCCATCGTGTCTACTTCCTGAAGGAGCCCCCATGAAAACCTGAGGAAGAGGTGATTGCCGGTCTCGGGATCTCGGACAGTATAGCTGTTGTACGTGCCCCAAGAATCTATTTCTCGAACCTCATCGAACTTCTCACTTATGTTTATTTCCAGCAGCTTCCACGGTGCCGCGGTTTCATCGAGTTCCGTATAGCTGACGAACTCCACTCTCTTCATGAATGGAAGATTGTCGAGCTCCAGTCTGAACGCAAACTCTTCCCATAGTGGGAGCCGGTACAGAAGCGTCTCCGACTCCGGCCCGCGAGTCTCGTTGATCAAGGCATCATGAAGAATCGGTTTGAGGGCGTGCGCCGTACCACCCTTTCCGGGCATGATCGACTTCGATATCGACTCGGCGCTGGTGAGCATGAGTTCCGTTGTACTGTTCAGGCGGGCCAGAGCGGAATCGAGAACAGGCCGGGGCGGTTGCATTGTCTTCAAGAGGTAGAGCTGGAAATCGACCAAACCCAGCTTGTTCGATATCATGCAGTCCTTTCCGGAGTGGTGATCAACGAGGGCCTGTGGTGGTCACGTCGAGATCGGAGCCAGGGCCGCCGATAGTTCCCCGCTTGAAGGTTACTTCACCATCCGGGGTCACTTCGATCCAGGCCTTTACCTGGGGCTGTGTGGGAAGGACGACAAGATTTCCGTTGGGCAGACTTGCTACACCGGCGGTTTCTCCGAATGCCCGTTCAGCTGCTGCTTCAGCTGCGGTTGCGGCTTCCTGTTGGCCGAGACCGAGTTTTGTTACTTCAGTCGCGATATGTTGCCCCTGGCCGGCTCCTTTCGGTATCTGTGCAGCCGCGTCACCAATAGATTGGCCCAGTTCGGCAGGGTCATCGCCCGTTTGGGGTGGACCTGGATTGCCACCCGATCCATCGTCGTCCGTGGCTATGTGGACGGCCATAGCGGCAATGGAGGCGAGGGCGGCGTTGATGCCGTTCGTGGTGAGATCGGGGATGGCGGTGAAGGCGCCGGAGGCGGTTCCGGCGACGACTACGGCGCCGAAGATGGTCAGTAGTCGGCTGATCGAGACGGCGTTTTTTATGATGCCGGCGGTGGTGGCGACGATCTCGGTGGTGACCACGGCCCCGCCACCGGCGGCTGCGGGGGCGGCGAGGCCTGCGCTGGCGACGGCGGCGATCGCTACTATAGCGACGGTGATCCCGATAGCGGCGGTGACCTCCTTTCCGGCGGTGGCGACCGCGGCCCGGATTTCCCTGCGCATTTCTTCGAGCGCGTCATGGTGTTCGCCGACAGGCGTGACCAGGGATTTGGACGCATGGGCCAGCATATCGGCGGCCTGGGTCAAGGTGTTGAGCTTGGCTTCTATCTCCTCGATGTTCGGGTCGGTGCTACCGGTGAAGGCGGCGTTGACGCCCCTGATCCGGTCCGCGGCGCCCGTGATGGTGGCATGGTTGGCGAAGGCGTTCCAGGCGTCTTTGGCCTTGCCGAGTTTGGTGACGTCCCCGTTGGGGATCCGGCCGACCTGTTCGAGAAGTCCGGCGACCGACCCGGCGTCGAGGCCGGCGCCATTGTCGCCTTTGGCGGAAGTGGGGAGCGCCATCCCGGAGTCGTATAGCGGTTCGGAGGCGGTCGGTCGGTCGGGTTCGGGGCCGCTGGCATGGCGCGGTTGGAATGCCACCAGTTGTATCCGTTGGCAGCCAGCACATCACCGAAGCGTTGCAACGCGTTGGCCAGGGTCGCGGCGAGGGTGACGATGTCGGCGGCGTGCCTGTCGTAGGCGGTTGTCCAGGGTCGGACGTCTCGTGGTCGCCGGCCATACCGCCGCATTCGTGGGCCAGCGTGTGCGACAACGGTCCCAGTGCGAGGCAGATGTCCCCGGCCAGCAGGTGACATTTCTCGGCCGCGGCGTAGTACATGCCCGAGTCGATCACCCAGGTCATGGGTTACCCGCCCTCGAGCATTTTTTTGTTGACTTGGGCCGCGGTGGTGTAGCGGGTGTGTGCGGTGCGGGCGGCATCGCTGATATCGGCCAGGCCGATAGCGAACTCACGGGCGCCGGTCGACCACAGGCGGTGGGCGTCGCGGTACGCGTTGGCGGCCACAGTTTCCCAGGCTCCGTCGAGGGTAGCGACCTTGTCATCGATGAGGTCGAGTTGTTCGGTGAGGTAGCCGGCGAGGCTCGACAAGCGGGAGACGAGGTTGTCGAGTCGTTCGATATCGACGGCGAATTCGGAATTCATAGGTTCAAGCTCGGGAACTGCTGGGAGTTGGCGTCGTCCGTGGCCTGGTAACTGCCGGCCTGCACACCGAGTTCGGCGGCCATGCCGTCGAGTGCCTGCAGGATCTTGACGCCGCCGTCACGCAGTTCGGTCCAGCCGCCGCTGAACTCGTACGCGGCGTCGCCACGCCACCCGTCGCCGAGCAGCGCATCGACGTCTGTACTCGCCGAATCCAGACCGGACCGGAGATTCCGGGCGATATCGGCAACGAACTGTCCCACTGCCCGAACCTCCTCCGGCACAACAGTGACATCACCGGCAGGATTCGGATTCCCCCCTGGATCGACCATGGATGCGAGGTTATCAGCGAGCGCCTGGCCCGGCTACTCGCTCGCGCGCACATCGATCCGGCCCGGAGCTTTCAGCTACCTGGGACGAGCGGTAGCTCGGGTTCGCCCGCTCGGACCGTTCACATCTCGCACACCGGGCACACGCTGCCTTCCGCGAGGGAGTACAGGACATTCCCGTTGGGCAGCACGGCGGTGACCACGGCGGTCTGGTGCGCTTCGCCCGCCGGAGTAACCGCTGATGGGGTGGCACCGCGAAGCGGCACCACCCCATCAGCAACCTTGATCCGCTCTCTAGGTTCGCTTCCGGCTTTCGCGCACCACTACGGTTCCCAGCGTGTCGTACTCCACGCGCTCGAACGTGGCGAAGCCCAGCTCGTTCAGTGCTTTCAGCGCGGCGTGCGAGTTGTAATTGGTGGTCTCGCCGGACCTTGCCTGCACCCCGGTGGCCAGTCCGACGAGTTGGGTCGGCGGCCAGAGAGCGTTGTTGACGAACACTGCATAGGTCTGCGGCGTTCCTGGGGTCTGGTCGCGGGTGGCGAGGAAGATCTGTTCATCACTTATCTGAACCGGACTGCCGTTCATCGTGATCGTCGTGGTCGAGCGAGCCATGTGCCGAGATCCTGCCATAGGATCGGCAGGGCCGAATACGGCATCGTTGATCGGACCGCGGCCGGTTGTCCGCGTGGTGAATCGACGGACAGGGATCGACGCTGGACGCGAATCCGCATCTGACCTGTGAGCAGCACTTCAGTACCGGCACATATTGCACTGTGTGTGGTGAGAAGCAGTTATCGACGGCTATGCCCGGCGCCACTCGTCGATCGACGTCCAGATCGTGCCATGGGGCGCGTCGGAGACTTCGAGGTCACCCTTTTCCGAGATTCGTTCGATCAGCTTCTCGATTCGAGTGATCAGTTCGGCCGAGCCGGATGTCTGTGAATGACAACGCAGAAGAGCCGTCAAAAGGTCGCCTGGGGAGAAGTCGCCTCCGGCGAGCGGATCAGCTTCGAGGATGTCCAGGGCCACCGGAGTCAGTACGTCGACGCCCACTCTTTGTGAGAGGAGGATCCGGAGGTTTTCGACGGTGAGGTCCGTCAATGGGACATCTCTCAGCTCGTGCCCGGTCTTCATGAGTCGAGTCGCATCCGGACCCGGTGCGTGCCAAGCTTTGCCTTCGATCTGCGTCAGTGTCCGCGGATCGCGATTCTTCACTCGATTTCCCTTTCTGAAGTACGGGCCAGCATCACCCTTCGGCCCGGGCCATGGCCGCGACCGGGCTGGTGTTCGGGGCGGGTTGGACAGAACCGTCCAGCGGCGTGCGGCCACCGCTGCCTATGTTTCGTCGATCGGCGGCAGGCTCACGATGGCTCGAGCCCCCATCTATGCGGCCACCAAGTTGGGACTACACGGGTTCTGTGCGTCGCTTCGTCAGGACCTACACGGATCAGGAGTGAGTGCGTCGGTGGTCTTTCCCGGATCTGTCCGCGACGTGGGATTCGTGGCCGACGCGCATCTCCCGCTGGCACCCGGCTCGAAAGGGATCTCCTCGGACGCCGTTGCACGTAGCGTCATCACCGCGATCGCGCACGACCGAGGCGAAGTCGACGCCGCCGAGCTCCCCGCCCGCATCATGGCCAAGCTTGCGGGTGCGGCGCCTGAATTCACCGCCCGTCTCGTGCGGAGGAAAGAGATCACTGCTTGGGGCGACCAGGTGGCGGACGGCCTGCGTCACCGCCGCTGAGCGGAGCGCCTACGGATTCTCCCGCAGCGTGAGGCCGTCGCAACAAACTGCACTGGTGACGAAGGAACGGATAATGCCTCGTACGACGCAACTGCGGACCCACACGATCCGGGACGGACTCCTCGAGGAGTGGGCGGGTAAGTGGCGGGATCTGGTGGTGCCGCTTCGACTCGAACTCGGTTTCGAGATCGGGGGAGCCTGGCTCGATCACGAACACAGCCAGTACATCTGGCTGATCTCCCACGAAGGCGAGGACACGTTCGAGGAAGCAAATGAACGCTACCGGGCCTCGCCGAAAAGGGAAGCGCTCGGACTCGACCCCGCGCAGTACCTCGTCGGCCGGGAGGTCAGGGTCGTAGATCCGGTTCAGTAAGCCGTAAGCAGATGCGCCGAACGTTCTTCCGGCGTCAATGATCGATATGCTCGCGCCCTGGCTCGCATGCGAAGTTCGTCCAGGTCGACATCGACCGGCCAGATGCGAGCCGTGCCGTCGAAGGACGCGGTGATCACCTGGTCTGCGGAGGGCATCCACTCGAGATCGGTGATCCGGTCCCGGTGGAAGCCGATGACTCCGATCTCGCAGTGGGCCCGGGTGTCCTAGAGGCGGACAGTACGGTTGTCGCTATCCGGGTGCCGTCGGCCGACCACGCGACACCTTTGACTCGCGCGGTGTGTCCGCGTAGGACCGCGGTCGATTCTCCGGTCTCCCTGATCCACAGCCGAGCGGTGTGATCGGCACTACCGGTGATTAGTTGCGACTCCTCAGGCGACCAGGCAACGGAATCGAGCCAGTTTCCGTGCCCGATGAGCGTTGTCACCAGCTTTGCATGTGGGCCTTCGGGGGTTGACGTCACCCGCCACACGGCGCCGGTGCGGTCGTCCGAGACCGTCGCGAGGTACTGGCTCGTGGGCGACCATGCGAGCGCAGTGATCCAGTCGGTGTGGTGGTTCACCCGGACCGATGCAGGCGGGGGTGTCGAGAAGGCGATATAGAGAGAACGGTCGTGTTCCGTGTAGGCGATGTACCGGCCGTCGGGGGATAGCTGGGCGGCTTCGCAGATCATCTCGGTGTCGATGGTGGCCAGGCGTGTCCATTCGGTGCCGGTTCGCCAGAGTGCGACTGTCGAATCCTTGGCGCAGGGGGTCGCGTATGCCGGCGCTGCCGACATATCGAGGACCGGCTCAAGGTGATGGGCGACCTCCTGTGACGGCTGCTCCGCCCCCGGGTCCGATTCGCGGACCGTAGTGTCGGCACCGACCGTGATGACAGAATCACCCTTGGGCACGGCGCGATACACAGGTCCGCGGTGCCCGGTAACCTGGCGGCTCTCGGCTCCTCTCGGGGAGAACGCCCACACACGTGCGGTCCCGTCGGCTCCGCCGGTCGCCAGGGAGGTTCTGTCCGGAGCCCAGCGGACCGCCGACACATCACCGGTATGTCCGTGCAGGACGAACTTCTCCTCGGCGTTCAGCGGGTTCCAGACACGCGCAGTCCCATGGGCACCGCACCAGCATCAAGCCGTCCGGGGATCCACGCGCAGTTCCACGCTCTGTCCCGGTGACACCGGATCAGCATCGACTGGGTTCCGGTGGTCGTTGGGTTCCGGTGGCCGTGTCCCAGATTCGCACGGTCGCACCCCCCGCCGACGCGAGTCGTGGGCCGTCGGGGGAGCAGGCGACACCTTCGACGAAGTCCTCATGCCCTTCGAGTGCGACGGCGGTGTGTCACCGGGTCACCTCCTGCCCTGGTCAAGTGCGGCGTAGAATTGGGTGCGTTACGAGGGTTTCCCCTATGCAACAGCGATGGTGGGTGTGGATTGCCGCGTTCCTGACGACGTTGGGGATGTGCGCTGTATTCGCGTGCAGTAGCGGTACCCGACCCGAGCGCGCTCCGCCCGGCCCGGACACATCCTCCCGGGTAGGGGTGCCCGTGCTGGTCGCGAAGATAGACAACAGTCCGCAGGCACGGCCACCGGTAGGGCTGGGAGCCGCCGATGTGGTCTACGTCGAGCCGGTCGAGGGTGGTTTGAGCCGGTTGGCCGCCGTGTTCTCGACCGACAAACCCCCGGTGATCGGACCTGTCCGAAGCGTGCGGGAAACGGATCTGACGTTGTTGGACCAGTTCGGCAACCCGACGTTGGCATCCTCTGGTGCCGCACCTGAGCTGGTTGCCTCCGTCGATCGCTCGTCGCTCCAGAACGCCGCGGCCGATCGGCAGCCTGCGGCGTACTACCGCGACTACAGTCGCGACGCTCCGCACAATCTGTTCGTCCGCTCGGATCAGTTGCCCGTGGGTGGCGGCTGGCCGTCGGCGTCGCAACTGCACTTCGGTCCTGCGCCTGCCGGTGGCCTGCCCACGCAATATCAGGAAGCGCGGTATCCGAACACGGTGTTCGGTTTCGATTGGTCACCCGGAGAGCAGCGGTGGTTGGTGTCCATGGACGGTGCCGCCTACACCGTTGCCGATACCGGACAGCTCATGGCGAGTACGGTCGTGCTGCAGAGGGTGCAGGTGCAGAACTCGACCGTCAGCGATATCGCGGGCAGCGTCTCACCCCTGGCCCAGACGACCGGTGGCGGTGACGCACTCGTACTTCGGGACGGTCAAGCGTTCCCTGCCGTGTGGTCCCGGCCCTCCCCACAGGCAGGCGCAACCTACACAACCCCCACCGGTACAGCCATCCCCTTCGCGCCGGGGCAGGTCTGGACAGTCCTGATTCCAGCACAGCTCTGGTAACCAGCAACTTCCGGCTCCCGATGGTCGTGACCACTTTGTCCTCCGGTGAGCTCACGCCACAAACGTCCCACCGGAACGATCCATGGGCTGTGGGCGGGCGTAAGCACTGCGAGCGATATCGTCGCCGCTGGGGCCGGCGCCTCGCACGTATTCTCAGCGCGACTGTTCGTGCACCTGTGGGTGCGTTCAGCTGTGGTTCGGTTGTGTTTCCCGTCGAAGTCCGGTGACCTGTCTCCTCGGAACGCGGAGGGCTCACGGCTTGTCTCGGCGTTCGGGGAGCGTCACCGCCAGGATCAGCACGGCGAGTGGCAGGCCGATCGCGATGGCGAATCCGAGCGTGATCACTGTTCGGTCCTGTGCTGTGTGGTGATTGCCGACCCCAGGGGATACTTTTTTGTTCCAGTGATCAGGTCGGCGGCTTGGGTGACCACCCACCACGGGGTGCGCGGCTCGAGGGCGCCGACGTGGGGGATCACGACCGCGTCCGCAGCGTGCTCCAGGGCGTGCTGGACGGCGATCAGCGCGGCCAGGACAGCGACGGTATCCGTGCGGACGGTGTGGACGATGTCCAGCCGGTGTTTCCGCGTCAGTGCTTCATAGGTGGCCGGGTCGTGGGTGCTGTGCAGGAGGGCAACCGCCCGTGTCGGTGCGTCCGGTTCCGTCACAGTGCTTGCCCCTCCACGATTCGACATGGATGTACCGAGACCGAGACGCACGCCCTCGGCCCGGCGGTCACTGTTGGGCCTCGATGTACTTTGCTGCGAGCCGGAACCGGGGGCAGTCGTGTTTGGCGTGGTCGGCCATCAGGTGGATCGCGTGCGCTCGCCCGCGGATGGGGTCGGTGCTCTTGCAGGCTGCCGGGTGGTCGAGATGGCGGAGGCCGGCGGCGACGCGCTCGAGGAGGTTACGGTTGCGGGTGTGCCAGAGCCGTAGGGTGGCCGCCATCGACTGGTTGTGCGCGGGCCTGGTGGGGAGTGCCGGTAGTTCCTGACACATGGAGTCAACGGCACGTGAGGCCGGGGCAAATCCGAATGGCTTGTGGTCCCTGGTTTGGGCTGCAGGTATGGGCATAGCGGTCAGCTCCAGATTCTGAAGTGGCGAAATGCGAGCGGGTGCCTCTGCGACGAACCGGGGCACTCCGACTTCCCTGGAGTGCGGGTATCGCCCTGTGGGATGGGTCCCGATCGGGTGGGACTCGGATCTCGAACGCAGTCACGCCAATAGTATGCACTGATAAGTACAGGTTCGCATAAGTTCCGGAACTGATTAGAACATGCTCTTATTGGGGCATGGCTGGAACGTGGCCTGAACACCAGGGTGGATTGCGTGCCCGAAGGAGACCTACAGCGAACGATCGGGGAGAACATCGCCCGGCTGCGCCATGAGCGTGGACTCAGCCAAGAGCGGTTGGCCCGAGACGTTCTCGGGCTATCGCTGCGGTATGTAGCGGACATAGAGGCCGGGCGCAGGAATCTCACGGTTCAAGCCGTGGAGCGCCTGGCCGAATCTCTGGGGGTCCCTCCGCTGGAGCTGCTGAAATAAGGGGAGGGCGTGAACCGATACCTCATGCCTGTCGCCGCCGCAGGCGCCCTACTTGTCGTCGGATGCGGCACCGGGACATCAGACACACCTGCGCCCACCACGGCGAAACCGGCGACGGTTGGGTTCAATCCGTGTGACGACTTATCGGACGAGGGCCCAGATACCCACGAGGTATAGATCGAACTCAAGGGGTGATCGGATACCGTGGGCAACAATCGGACCGAAGGGGGAGCCTTGCGCCTACGAGTCGTGCTGAGCGCCATCGCACTACTGCTAACCGCTGGATGCGGAACGACCGAGTCGGCGGGGACGTCCGTGTCGGCCACAGAAGCTGTGACCGAACCGTTCAACGTGTGCCAAGACTTGCCGGATGCTGCGCTCACGGCGGCCGGGCTGGACTCCACAACGAAAGACGTGCTAACCGACCCACCTTCCGGTCCGTCGTCATGGCGGGTGTGCGCGTGGGACCCCCTTGGCATGTCGCCTGTGACCTACGTAGTGGAGCTGTATTCGACCTCCCACACCATGGACGAGACCCAGAAGAACGAGAACTTGATCGACTTCACCGAGGTCGATATCGCCGGGCGAGAGGGGATCACGTTCAGGGAGAAGAACACCGCCGAGACCAGGTGCCGCGCGGCATTCGGGGCCGAGCAGGGGTCGTTCATCGTATCCACTGCGTGGATGGAGACCGGCGATAAACCGGCGGACCTGTGCGGACTGGCCGTGCAGTACCTCTCTGATCTGGAACCAGCTCTTCCGGACTAAGCCGGACCCGAGTTTCCGAGCGCTTGCGAGGTATGCTGGTCCGTCTCTGTGAGTTGGCCGATAGCGGCAAGGTAGGTGTCGCGCATGGTCTCGACAATCGCTATCAGACCGTTCAGCCGGTCTGTGGCGTCCACCGCCGCCAGTGTCTCGAATTTGCCCTTGATGTCCTGTGCGGACGGCAGCCCGCCATACCCGGACAGGAAGCCCAGCGCTCGGCCTCACACCTCCGACGGCGGAGATTGTCGAGCAACGTCTCGCATTCGCCCGCCAGCGCCTCGCCCGTATCCTTGTCCAGAGTCATTTCGCCGTTGATGGCCTGCTGTTTCAGCCCCTGCCAGCGCTGCAGCTGGCCTTGCTCATCGGCCATAGCCGCCCCCTTCCGGGATGAACTAGCCGTCCACTCCTACTGCTTCAACAACTCGATCGGGGTAACCCCCAGCGCCTCAGCGATGGATTCCACCGACTTCAAGGTCAGGTTTCGTTTCCCCGCCTCCAAGTCCGACACGTAACGAAGCGACAGCTTGAGCACTTCGTGTGCGAATCGTTCCTGACTCACACCGCGCTGTTGGCGTATTCGGGCGAGGTTCGCCCCGACAGCTCGGCGTAGCTCTCCGGTCGGCATACGACCATGCTCGTGTTCGTGGGTTGATCGGACCAGGATCAGTAGAGACCGTGATCTGATCGTTCAGGAATCGATCCTTCCTGAACTGATATATTCATACTGGGGCCCGTGATTGCGATTCAAGTGCAGTGCAGACCCGCCGAACGGGGCGACCGACTGGTAGGTCTGTGCCCCTGCTTTAGTGTCGGCCGTCTCGTAGCCGCTGAGGAGGGGCGGGAATGACATTCGACCCGACCTCGTCAATCGTTCCACACCACGGCCCGCTTCCGATCGTGTGCTGCACCGGCCCGCACCGGTCGAACTGCTCATTCAGATCTCCCCCTCGATCCGGCCGGGTCGGCCCGCGAGCTGATGTCGGGGCGGATGCGCAGGACCTCCGTGCACGTTGCCTCGGTGGGGTCGGGTGATCACGGGCCGGAGACTTCGCCGCCCTGACCGGACGTTCCTCGGTGGTCTCCGTCGAGTAGCTTCTGGACGATATCGCCGAAGCGCAGCAACACCTGGTCGGATTGTGCGGCAGAGTGGGGGGCTTCGAAGATTCGCAGTGTGGCGGCGAGGCCCATCAGCGCGCCTACTGCCAGCTCGGCCCGCAATTCGGCGTCGTCGCCGCCGAGCCGTTCGGTCAGCGCGTCGAAGTAGCCGCTGGTGAACTTCTCTTGGATCGTGGCGGGGTCCGGGGCGGTGAGTCGCAACATGATCGCGCGTCCCAACGGCTCCACCGCGTTCGTCTGCATACGTTCGATGATGTTTCCGACCAGGGCTCGGCCGAGTTCCTCGTCGGGGATCCCGGTGAGATCGAGTGGCTGTACCTCGGCCACCTCGTGAAAGAGTTTCTCTTTGCTTCCCACCACTTTCATCACCATTGCGGGCGACAGCTCTGCGGCCAGCGCGATGTCGCGGATGGTCACGTGGCGATATCCGCGCTCCGCGAACAGTTTCGATGCCGCCGCGACTGCGGCGTCCCTGGCTCGGGTCATCGCGCGGATACCGTGTCGGCGTGCGGTGTCGCCGGCAGGTGTGCGGTGGGTTCGAGAAGCTCGAGGTCGAAATTACGAGCTGATCCCCAGATCGTGATTGCGCGTGCGGTGGACGAGGAACTCGTGAACGCGGTGATGATGTATCTCCCGTTCTGCGGTAGTGGAAGTTGGTAATCTCCGGTCGCGCCGGTCCTGGTCGTGCCGACGGCTTCGCCGGTGTGCCGGGTGAGTACCACATTGACACCGTCCACCGGCCCGCTCGCATCGACCACTGTGCCCGCCATCATCAACCGTTCCTTCAGAACTATCGCATCGATTCTGCCGCCGGTGTCGATGTCCACCAGACGGGAGTCCGGTGTCCATCCGTCGGCTGCGGTGACCAGAAGATAGCGGCCCGGGCCGGGCACGGCGACCGAGAAGTGGCCCGCCGAGTCCACCTGGCTCCAATCGACGTGGTCCGCGGACGGTGTGAACACGGTGACGACCGCGTGACCGATCGGGCGCTTCGACTGGCTGATCACCTTTCCGCCGGCCACCGCCTCGTGCGGATGTTCGGATTTGTCGAGTTCCTCGCTGCTCTCGTCCGGTGTCTCGCGAAGTCTGGTCATGGCCAACGCGATGACCGCTGTGACGACGCAGGCAGCCGCGGAAACCCAGAACAGCACGGTGAAGGCCTGGAAGCTGGGAAATACCTCGTCGGCGACTCGGATCGTGCTCATGGTGGCCACGGCGGCCATGACTGCGCTGGACAGGGCCGTGCCGATGTACCGCAGTAGGGTGTTCAGTCCGTTCGCGGACGCCGATTCCGTCAGCGGAACGGCGCGCATGATCAACGTGGGCAGGGCGGCGTAGGTCATCGATGTCCCGGCGGCCACCAGCACCGAGCCGACGACTATCTGCCAGAGATTGTCGCTGAGATACACGCGAGCCACATAAGAACCCGCCATGACGAGTGTTCCGGTGAGCAGTGTCGCCACCGGGCCGTATCGGCGCAGGATCTTCGCGGATACCGGCGCCATCGCGCCGAAGACCAACGCGATCGGTGCCATCCACAGCCCGGTGTTCAATATGTCGTATCCGAGCCCGTAACCGGAACCGACCGGTAATTGGAGCAATTGGGTGGTGACGAGCATATTCGCGAACATGGCGAAGCCCAGCAGCAGTGAGGCCGCGTTCGCCAGCAGGACAGCCGGACGGGCAGCGATTCGCACATTGACGAGCGGATTCCGGACCCGGAGTTCGAGCGGCACCCAGGCGATCAAGAGCGTTGTCCCCACGCCGACAATGGTCAGGGTGATACCCGAGGTCCAGCCCCAATGGGCCCCTTTGGACAACGCGAGCATCACCGCTGTCAGAGCGACCGACCCGATGATCGCGCCCCGGTAGTCGAACGACCCGCCGGTCTTGACCGGCGACTCGCGGATCACCCGCCAGACGGCAGCAAGGACGACCACTCCCACTACGCCGGTGACCCAGAAGATGGCATGCCAGTCCAAATGCGCTGCTATCAGACCGGACAGGGGGAGCCCCGCGCCGGAACCGATCGCCAGGCTGGCACTCATCAGCGCGACACCGAGCGGCATGCGATCGCGCGGCAGCTCATCCCGGAGGATCGCAATACCCACGGGTATGAGGGACAGCCCGACACCCTGCAACGCGCGAGCGATGATGATCAGGATGAGGTCGGTACTGACCGCGCCGAGGACGGAGCCGAGCACCATGATGGCCAGTGCGACCATCATCATCCGCTTCTTCCCGAACATATCGGCGAGCCTGGTGACGGTGGGTATCGAGACCGCCCCGAAGAGCAAGGTCGCGGTCACCAGCCACGACGCGTTGTCGGCGGTGGTGTTCAGGAGCCCGGGTAGATCGGGCAGAAGCGGGAGGACGAGCGTTTGCTGGAGGGAGACGACGGTGCCGGTGAGCGCCAAGGTCGCCATCACGGTCCAGCTCCGTGAGCCTTCGGATTTTGCGACGCGGTCCGGCGCGCTCACACGGAAACCTTTCGTTCGGAGTGAACGTGCGTTCACCCTGATGAGTGAACCAGTGTTCACCATCCCGAGTCGAGCGCCGAGTGACGATTGTGAGCAACATCGCGATGTCGGGGTTCGGGGCTCGCCCTATCGCCGTCGGAATTAAAAGCTCGGCCCACGAGCAGACCGCGGGCTCTCTCGCGCGGCGGCAATGCTCACCGATCGGACCCAGGGACCGTGCACGGCGCCGCCGAGCAATGAGAGCAACGGTGGCCGCAGAGTCGGGCAGGGTGGCGACACCCGCCCGTCCTGCACAATCCGCACGAACGGACGGTGGTACCGGTGGATATGGTCCATGGAGTAGGACTGCCGCGAAGGAGTTGACAGTGACAGTGACGGTGACGTCTGCGGTGGCGGCACCGCGATGGTTCACGGAAGCCATCGCGGATTCGCCTGAACATCGTGAGGTCGAGGTGGCCGGGGGCCTTGTCCATCTGCGGTGCTGGGGCCGGGCCGACACGCCCGGCGTAGTCCTGGTGCACGGCGGATCGGCGCATTCGGGCTGGTGGGACCATATTGCACCGTTGCTCGCGACAACATATCGCGTGGTGGCGCTCGATCTGTCCGGCCACGGAGACAGCGCCGTACGCTCCCAGTACCCGCTCGACGGCTGGGCCGACGAGGTGATCGCGGCCGCCGAGGCCGGGGGTATATCGGCGCGACCGTACATCGTCGGCCACAGTATGGGCGGAGGGGTGACCGCTGCCGTGGGCGCTCGACACCGAGATTCTGTCGCGGGCCTGGTGATCATCGACTCGCCGATGTTCCGTGAGCCGCCGGAAGAGACCATTATCCGGCAGCTCGAGCGTAAGCCGAAGGCCTACCGGACCAAGGAAGAAATCTGCGGCCGGTTTCGTACCGAGCCGGCACAGGCTACGGTGCTGCCTTACGTGGCCCGGCATGTGGCGGAGGAATCGGTACGCCGCACCGACGGCGGATGGGTCTGGAAGTTCGATCCCGAAATGTTCCGAAAGCGGCTCGCACAGCCGAGCATCGACATGCCCGGCCTACTCCGGACGGTGGACACCCCCGCGCTGTACATCCGGTGCGAGCTCGGGTTGGTCGAGCGTGATACCGCGTCGGCAATAGCGGGATCTTTCAAGCGGCGGGCGACAGTTGTCGAATTGGCGGCCGCGGGTCATCATCCGATGATGGATCAACCGCTTGCTCTTGTCGCGACGGTGCGTACGGCTCTTGCGCAGTGGGATTCGAGGTAACCCTACCGGCACCGTATTTGGCAGGATCTTGCAACGTGAACGTGTCGGAAATCGTCTACAACGTCGTGGTCGTCACCCATCTGCTCGGTATGGCAGCGGTGGTCGGCGGATATGCCGCCGGTCGGCCCACCGTGAACGAGGTGATGGTCTGGGGCGCCCGGGCGCAGATCATCACCGGGGTGGTGCTGGTCGGCCTGGCGGAGTCACTGACCTCTCTGGACAAAGACCTGAACATGGTGAAGATCGGGGTCAAGCTCGTGATCTCCGTGCTGGTGGCCGCCTTCGCCGAAATGGGCCGGGCCGACGCCAAGCGCGGGAAGGATTCCGCATGGATGCCGGACGCGGCGGGTGGGCTGGCGATCGTGAATGTGCTGATCGCCGTGCTCTGGAGCTGATCCGGACGGCCGCGGCCGATGCGCGGCATCGGCCACCGGGCCGCCCGCGGCCGCCACATACGGAAGACCCCGGGTATCGCAGTCAGTGATACCCGGGGTTCTACGGGAGAGCGGTACCCGCTCAGTTCTGCAGCGCGGGTTCCCGGCGGGCGAATTCGCCGGACGCTGCCTCGACCGTCCGGTCCAGCTCGTCATCGGGGCCCATCGGATCGAGCTCGGGGTCGATATCGATCGTGCGGCGCAGCGGGCGGTTCGGCAACAGCGTGGTCGCCAGGAGCGCGACCACCGCCGCGACCGCGGCGATCAGGAAGATCCGGCCGGTCGCGTCGCCGTAGGAGGCGCGCACAATGGTGGCGATCGGCGCGGGCAGGCTGTCCAGGTCGAGATTGCTGCCGCCACCCGCGGAGGTCTGGATACCCAGCCGGGCGAACCCCTGGGCCGACAGCTCCCCGACGCGGGTCGCCAGAACCGATCCCAGCACCGAGACTCCGATGGCGCCGCCGAAGGTGCGGAAGAAGGCGACATTGCTGGAGGCCGCGCCGATATCGTGCACGCTCACCGTGTTCTGCACGGCCAGTACCAGGTTCTGCATCATCATGCCGACGCCCAGGCCCACCACCGCGATATACGCGCTGACCAGCCACAGGTTGGTTTCGTGGTCGAGCGCGGAGAGCAGCGCGAAGCCGAACACCAGCAGGGTGGCGCCACCGACGACGAAGCCTTTCCACTTGCCGAAACGGGTGATCAGCTGACCGGAGACCACCGAGGCGACGAGCATGCCCGCGACCATCGGGATGGTCAGGATGCCGGCGATCGTCGGCGAATGACCGCGCGAGGTCTGGAAGTACTGGCCGAGGAAGGTGGTGGCGCCGAACATCCCGATACCCACCGCGACGGACGCGATGATCGCCAGGCCGGTGGTGCGCTCGGTGACGATCCGCAGTGGCACGATCGGCGACTTCGCACGGGCCTCCACCCGTACGGTCGCCGCGAGCAGCGCCACGCCCGCCACCACGTACAGCAGCGACTCCCGGGAGAACCACTCGTAATAGCCGGCCTTCCCCGCGAAGGAGACCCAGATCAGCAGAATCGAGACACCGGCGGTCATCAGGACGGCACCGAGCCAGTCGATGGACACGTCGGCCTTGCGTTCGGTGGGCAGCCGCAGTGTGCGCTGCAGCAGGAACAACGCGATCAGTGCGAGTGGTACGCAGACGAAGAAGCACCAGCGCCAGCCGAGTGGGCTGTCCACGATGACGCCGCCGAGGATGGGCCCGCCCGACATGGAGACCGCCATCACCGCGCCCATATAGCCGGAGTACCGGCCGCGTTCCCGCGGCGCGACGATACTGCCGATAATGGCGACGACGAGCGCGGTCAGTCCGCCCATCCCGATGCCCTGGACGACGCGGGCGGTCAGCAGCAGTGTCACATCGTGGGCGAAACCGGCGAGGACCGAGCCCGCCACGAAGATGACGATGGCCGTCTGGACCAGGACCTTCTTGTTGAAGAGGTCGGCGAGTTTGCCCCAGATGGGGGTGGAGGCCGCGTTGGCCAGCAGCGCGGCGGTGATCACCCATGTGTAGGCGGTTTGCGAGGCATGTAGATCGCCGATGATCGTGGGCAGCGCGGTCGCCACGATCGTGGTACTGAGCAGCGCGGTGAACAGCGCGGCCAGTAGCCCGGTGAGCGATTCCAGAACCTCACGGTGGCTCATCGCGTAGGGGTCTCGCCGCGTCACCGCCTCGACTGGACTAGACATCTATTTCCTGACTCTCTTTCGATTCCGGCTCGTATTCTTCGGTGACGCTGCGCTGCGTGTCCGCGGACTGTGAGCTGTGCGGATGTTTCTGGTTGTCGGTCGCGGCGTGGCGACTGTCCCGGGCGATGAGTCGGCTCCGGAGGGTGTGCAGGATCTGGTGGGCGTGTGCGGCGTCGTCCACAGTCCAGTCGGCCAGGACCTCCTGCAGTCCCCGGACCCGTGATTCCCGGATCCGGACGAGAAGTTCGTGGCCGGCGGGGGAGACCTCGACGCGGATGGCGCGCCCGTCGCTGGGATCGGTATTGCGCAGGACATAACCGTCGGCGACCAGTTCGGTGATGTGCCGGCTCATGGCCGAGGCGCTGATACCTATCTGGGTGGCGAGGTCGACCTGCCGGCACGGACCGGCCGATTCCAGGTTGACCAGGACACTGATCCCGCCCGGCAGCAGTCGGCCCTCCTCGGGTTGTGCGAGGGACCGCCGGAGGGCTCGACTGATGAGGAACAGTTCGTCGAGGATGCCCTGTGCGGTGTCGGGGGGAACTCCCATGCGTACTCCACATCTAGTTGCTTGCGCTAATCAACTTTAAATCTGTTGCTTGCGCTAATCAACTAATGTGAAGTGTGCGTATTCCCACATCCGAGCCGTGCGGAGGGGGCGCTCTCCGGGCTACCGCACGAATTCGCCGGCGCGGTCGACGAGCTCCAGCAGGGGTTGCGGAACGATGCCGAAGACCAGGGTGGCCAGTGCCGCGATGCCCGCCACCGTGGTCGCGGCGGGCGGACCGACGATCTCGGGTGGGTCGGCCGGCGGATCGGTGAAGAACATCAGCACGATCACCCGGATGTAGAAGAACGCGGCGATCGCGCTGGCCAGCACGCCGACGATTACCAGCAGACCGGCGTCGCTGCCGGCCGCGGCCTGGAAGACCGCGAATTTCGCGACGAATCCCGCGGTGATCGGGATACCGGCGAACGACAGCAGCAGCAGCGCGAACATGGTGGCGAGCCACGGGGCGCGGCGGCCGAGCCCGGCCCAGCGCGGCAGCGCCGTCGCCTCCGTCCCGTCGGCTTCGCACACCATGCTCACGATCGCGAAGGCGCCCAGGGTGCCCAGGCCGTAGACGAACAGATAGAACAGGGTCGCGGCGATGCCGCGGTCGTCGGCGGCGACCAGCGCGGTGAGCAGGAAGCCGGTGTGCGCGATGGACGAATAGGCGAGCATTCGCTTCATATCGGTCTGCGTGATCGCCAGGATCGCGCCCACCACCATGGTGGCCACGGCGACGGCCGCCAGTACCGGCCGCCAGTCGTCGGCGATCTCCGCGACACCCACGGACAGCACGCGCAGCAGGGCGCCCAGGGCAGCGATCTTGGTCGCCGCCGCCATGAACGCGGTGATCGGTGTCGGTGCGCCCTGATACACATCGGGCACCCACGCCTGGAAGGGCACCGCGCCGATCTTGAACAGCAGTCCCACGGCCAGCATGGCCACGCCCAGCAGCGCCAGGGTGGGCGCGCCGGTCTCGGCGGCGAGCGCGTCGGCGATTCCGGCGAGGCGGACCGTGCCGGTCTGGCCGTAGAGCAGCGCGACCCCGTACAGGAAGAAGGCCGAGGAGAACGCGCCCAGCAGGAAGTATTTGAGCGCCGCCTCCTGCGAGAGCAGCCGGCGCCGCCGGGCCAGACCGCACAGCAGGTACAGCGGCAGCGAGAGCACCTCCAGCGCGACGAACATGGTGAGCAGATCGTTGGCGGCGGGGAACAACAGCAGGCCGCCCAGCGCCAGCAGCAACAGCGGGAAGACCTCGGTGGGTGTGATGCCCGCGGTTGCGGCCGACCGCTCGGCCCCGCTGCCCGGGACGGCGGAGGCCTGCGGGGTAAACGCGTCCATCCCATATTCGGCGGTGGCGGCGGTGCGGCTCCAGGTGCCCGGCCCGGAGCGCGGCCGGGGCAGCGGTCCGCGTTCGGCGACGAACAGCACCGACAGGATGCCGACGATCAACAGGGTGCCCTGGAGGAAAAGGGTGACCCCGTCGACCGCGACCGCGCCGACCGCGGCCGTCGTCGCGGTCCCGGACAGCAGCAGCACGGCGACCAGCGCGGCCCCCAGTGCCGCCAGGGTCAGTACCAGCTGCGCGGGATACCGCCACGGGCGCGGGAAGAACGCGTCCACCAGCACTCCCACGACCGCCGCACCGAACACGATGAGGATCGGCGCCAGCACGTGGTATTCGATACTCGGCGCCGGCACGGTCGCGGCCAGGACCGTATCGACGGACAGCTCAGCGCTCATGACGCACACCTCCGGGGTTCGCCGCCTCCGGATGGGCCGGGACCGGCGGTGCGGGGTCGACACTGCCGACCGTGGTGAGGGTCTGGTTCACCGCGGGATCGATGAAGTCCAGTATCGGTTTCGGATAGACACCGAAGAAGATCAGGGCGCCGAGTAGCGGCACCACGACCACGAGTTCGCGCGGCACCAGGTCCCGGATGCGTTCATTGCCCTCGCGGACCGGCCCCGTCATCATCCGCTGGTACAGCCACAGCACGTAGATCGCCGCCAGCACCAGCGCGGCGGCGGCGATCACCGCGGCCACCTGATACCTGCTGAACGTGCCGATCAGGACCAGGAATTCGCTGACGAACGGGGCGAGTCCGGGCAGGGACAGGGTGGCCAGGCCGGCGATGAAGAACGTTCCGGCCAGCACCGGCGCCACCTTCTGGACTCCGCCGTAGTCGGCGATGAGCCGGCTGCCGCGCCGCGAGACCAGGAAACCGGCCACCAGGAACAGTGCCGCCGTGGACAGCCCGTGATTGACCATGTACAGGGTCGCGCCGGTCTGGGCCTGGCTGGTCATGGCGAAGATACCGAGCACGATGAAGCCGAAGTGCGAGATGGAGGTGTAGGCGATGAGTCGCATCACATCGGTCTGGCCGATGGCCAGCAGCGCGCCGTAGAGGATGCCGATCACGGCCAGCGTGATCACCAGCGGCGCATAGGTGTCGACCGCGGCGGGGAACAGCAGCAGGCAGTAGCGCAGCATGCCGAAGGTGCCGACCTTGTCGACCACCGCCATCATCAGCACCGCGCTCGCCGGGGTCGCGGAGACGGCGGCGTCCGGCAGCCAGGTGTGCAGCGGCCACAGCGGTGCCTTGACCGCGAACGCGAACATGAAACCGAGGAACAGGGCGTTGAGCACCGCCGGTCCGGCGCCGAGCTGTCCGGAGTTGGCGGCCGCGACCACCGTGCGCAGGTCGAAGGTTCCGGCGCCGTCCGCGCCGAGGTCCTGCCGGACGGTGAGTACGTAGAGGCCGATCACCGCGGCGAGCATGATCAGGCCGCCGAACAGGTTGTACAGCAGGAATTTCACCGCGGCGCGGGAACGCTGCTGCCGGACCTGCGCGTCGTCGGTGCGTGGCCCGAAACCGCCGATGAGGAAGTACATCGGGATCAGCATGGCCTCGAAGAACACGTAGAACAGCAGGATGTCCAGGGACAGGAAGGACACCAGCACCATCGCCTCCACCAGGAGGGTGAGCGCGATATAGGTGTGTGCCACCCGTTTCCCGGTGCCGACCTCGCGGTCGTCGTGCCAGCCGGCGATGACGAGCAGCGGAACCAGCCCGGCGGTGAGCAGCACCAGGACCAGCGCGATCCCGTCCACACCGAGGGTGTATCCGGCGCCGAACGCCGGTATCCAGGTGTGGGATTCGACGAACTGGAACTGCTCGCCGCCGGGTTGGAAGGCCGTCGCCACCCCCAGCGCCACCCCGAAAGTGGCCACGGCGAACAGCAGGCCGACCCAGCGGGCCAGTAGTCGCTGCGCGGCCGGCAGCAGGAGTACGACCGCCGCGCCCACCAGGGGCAACAGCCAGAGCACGGACAACCAGGGCACGGCGCTCACCAGATCCTCACGGCCAGCAGGGCTGCGGCCACCAGGGCCGCGCCGGTGAACATGGACAGGGCATACGAACGGACGAAACCGGTCTGGATCCGGCGGGCCCGCGCGGACAGACCGCCGATGACCGCGGCGGTGCCGTTGACGAGACCGTCGATACCGCGGTTGTCGAGGAAGACCAGCGCGCGGGTCAGGTGACGGCCGGGCCGCATGAAGGCGGCCTCGTTGACGGCGTCGCCGTAGAGGTCGCGCCGTGCGGCGACGGTCAGCGCGGTCACCTCCTGCGGTGCGCTGTCGGGGACCGCGCTGCGCCCGTATTGCCGGTAGGCGACCGCCACGCCCACCGCGACCACGGCGAGGGCGAGCCCGGTGATCACCGGGACGGGCAGGATCGGTTCACCGTGGTGTTCGCCGACGACCGGTGCCAGCCAGTTCTGTAGCGCGGACCCCCAGGCGAAAACCGCGCCGGCGCCGACCGACCCGAGCGCCAGCAGGATCATCGGACCCGTCATCACGGCGGGGGATTCGTGCGGGTGGGTATCGGGCTTCCAGCGGCGTTCGCCGAAGAAGGTCAACAGCATCACCCGCGTCATGTAGAAGGCGGTGAGGCCGGCGCCGAGCAGGGTGACGGTCCCCAGGATCGGGCCGGCGGCGCCTTCGGCGGCGAAGGCCGCTTCGATGATGCGGTCCTTGGAGAAGAACCCGGCGAACGGCGGCACACCGATGATGGCGAGATACCCGAGACCGAAGGTGACGTAGGTGATCGGTAGCAGGGTGCGTAATCCGCCGTAGCGCCGCATATCGGTTTCGTCGTCCATGGCGTGCATGACCGAACCCGCCCCGAGGAACAGGCCCGCCTTGAAGAAGCCGTGGGTCAGCAGATGCATGATGGCCACCGCGTATCCCGCGGGACCGAGGCCGACGGCCAGCACCATGTAGCCGATCTGGCTCATGGTGGAGGCGGCCAGCGCCTTCTTGATGTCGTCCTTGGCGCAACCGATGACCGCGCCGAACAGCAGGGTCACCGCGCCGACCACCACCACCGCGACCCGGGCGGTGGGCGCGAGATCGTAGAGCGGGTTCGAGCGGGCGATCAGGTACACGCCCGCGGTGACCATGGTGGCGGCGTGGATGAGCGCCGACACCGGGGTGGGGCCCTCCATGGCGTCGCCGAGCCACGATTGCAGTGGTACCTGGGCGGATTTACCGCACGCGGCCAGCAGCAGGAACAGGCCGACGGCAGTGAGTGTGGCGTCGCTCGCCCCGGGGGCCGCGGCGAACACCGCACCGAAATCGAGGGACCCGAAAGTGGCGAACATGATCATCATGGCGATCGCCAAACCCATATCGCCGACCCGGTTGACCACGAACGCCTTCTTGGCGGCCGTGGCCGCCGACGGTTTGTGGTACCAGAACCCGATCAGCAGATACGAGGCCAGGCCGACGCCCTCCCAGCCCAGGTACAGCACCAGATAGTTGTTCGCCAGCACCAGCAGCAGCATGGCCGCGAGGAACAGGTTCAGGTAGGCGAAGAACCGGCGGCGGCCGAGATCGTGGCTCATATATCCGACGGAGTAGATGTGGATGAGCGAGCCGACGCCGGTGATGAGCAAGGCGAAACAGATGGACAGCTGGTCCAGCGCGAGCCCGAAGTCGACCCGGAGCCCGGCTATCGGCACCCAGCTGAACAGATCCAGCGCCACCGCGCGATCGGCGCCGGAACGGCCGAGCATCCCGGCGAAAGCGATCACCGCCACCACGAAGGAGGCCAGCGCGGTCACCGTGGCGAGCAGATGACCCCATGCGTCGGAGCGGCGCCCGGTGAGCAGCAGTACGGCAGCGCCGGCCAGGGGCAGGGCGGGCAGCAGCCACAGCGTTGCGGTATCCACGTCAGTGTCCTTTCGGCATGCTCGGGAGCGCTGCGTGGATACACTGCGCTACCGCCTCCGCGCTTGAGCCGAGCACGTCAGAACTTCAGCAGGTTGGCGTCGTCGACCGAGGTCGAGCGGCGGGCGCGGAAAATGGTGACGATGATGGCCAGACCGACCACAACCTCGGCCGCGGCGACCACCATGGTGAAGAAGGCGAAGACCTGGCCGTCGAGGTTCGCGTGCATCCGCGCGAAGGTGACGAACGCGAGGTTCACCGCATTGAGCATGAGCTCGATGCACATGAAGACGATGATCGCGTTACGCCGCAGCAGCACGCCCGCGGCGCCGATGGTGAACAGTAGCGCGGACAGGAACAGATAGTTCTCGGGATTCACCGGATACCTTCCTCGTCGGCCGGGCGGGCGGTGCGGGCGTCGTCGGATCCGAGGGCCGGCGCGGAGCCGACCGAGAGCACCGCGGCATCGGTGAGTGCCTGGGTACGGCGGTGCCGCAGAATGGTCGAGACCGACAGCTCCTCGAACGATCCGTCCGGTAGCCGCGCCGGGACGTCCACCGCGTTGTGCCGGGCGTAGACGCCGGGGGTGGGCAGCGGGGTGGGCCGGTGCCCGGCGTCGCGGAACCGCCGGCGTGACAGTTCGCGCTGGCCGAGTTTCGGACCGAACGTCTCCCGGTGGGCCAGCAACATGGCACCGATGGTGGCGGCGATCAGCAGTGCGCCGGTGAGTTCGAAGGCCCAGACGTAGCGTACGAAGATCAGTTCGGCCAGGGCGCCGATCACGTCACGACCCGGGAAGCCGGTGGCGGGGAATTCGATTCCGGAACGGCGCACGCCGTGCGCGATGCCCGTGCACAGCAGGACCCCGAATCCGACGCCGACCACCCCGGCGGCGATCCGCTGCCCGCGCAGCGTCTCCCGCAACGATTCCGCCGAATCGACCCCGACCAGCATCAGGACGAACAGGAACAGCATCATGACCGCGCCGGTGTACACCACGATCTGCACGACTCCGAGGAACAGCGCGTCCTGGGCGATGTAGAACACCGCCAGCGTGATCATGGTGGCCGCCAGGCAGATCGCCGAGTGCACGGCCTTGGCCGCGAAGACCATACCGAGCGCGCCGAGTACCGCCAGCGGGGCGAGGATCCAGAACTGCACCGTTTCACCGGTTCCGGCGTCGGTCAGCGGGGCGGCGGCCAGCAGGGCCCTTCCGGCGCCGATCATCGGTTACCTCCCGGCGCGGTATCGGCGGTGGGCCGCGGTGCCGCGGGGTCCACCCGGCCGAGGTAGTAGTCGGCTTCGGTACTGCCCGGTTGCATCTGGTGCGGTGGGGCCTGCATCTCCGGGGCCAGCGGGGCGAGCAACCGGTCCTTCTCGTAGATGAGATCGGCGCGGTTGTCGTCGGTGAGTTCGTACTCGTTGGTCATCGTCAGCGCCCGGGTCGGGCATGCCTCGATGCACAGGCCGCAGCCGATACAGCGCAGATAGTTGATCTGGTACACCCGCCCGTAGCGTTCACCGGGGGAGAAGCGCTCCTCGTCGGTGTTGTCGGCGCCTTCGACGTAGATCGCGTCGGCCGGGCAGGCCCAGGCGCACAGCTCGCAGCCGATGCACTTCTCCAGCCCGTCGGGGTGCCGGTTGAGCTGATGGCGGCCGTGATAGCGCGGTGCGGTGGGGACCTTCTCCTCGGGATAGAACTCGGTATTGGGCTTCTTGAACATGGTGAGCGCGGTGACCGCGAAACCTGCCAGCGGTTCGAGGAACCCGGGGGAGGAGGTGATGGTCGAGGTCCGCTCCGGCAGCGGCGGGGTCGGGAATCCCAGGAAGACCTGACCCCCGCCCGGCGTGCCCGGTGGAGCGTTCCCCACCGGTAGATCGTCTTCGGGACCGAACTCCGGCGCGGTGGCCGGGGCGTTCCCGGCCCGGAGGAACAACCCGATCAGGAGCCCGGTGAGCAGCAGGCCGCCGATCGCCAGGATCGGTGTGCGGACGGGATATCCCTCGAGATCGAGGACCCGGGCGGTGGCCACCACCATCACCCAGGCCAGCGAGGTCGGGATGAGCAGTTTCCAGCCCAGACTCATGAACTGGTCGTAGCGCAGCCGCGGCAGGGTACCGCGCAGCCAGATGAACACGAACAGGAACATCCAGACCTTGGCGGTGAACCACAGCAGCGGCCACCAGCCCGAATTCGCTCCCTCCCAGAGGCTGACGGGGAACGGGGCCCGCCAGCCGCCGAGGAACATGGTGGTCGCCAGCGCCGAGACCGTGGCCATATTCACGTATTCGGCGAGCATGAACATCGCGAACTTCAGCGAGGAGTACTCGGTGTGGAACCCGCCGACGAGTTCGCCCTCGGCCTCGGGCAGGTCGAACGGCGCCCGGTTGGTTTCCCCGACCATGGAGATGCAGTAGATGAGGAAAGACGGCAGCAGCAGGAACACATACCAGGTGGTTTGCTGGGCGGCGATGATCCCGGATGTCGCCATGGTGCCGCCGAGCAGGAACACCGCCCCGAAGCAGAGCGCCATGGAGATCTCGTAGGAGATCACCTGCGCGGTGGAGCGCAGGCCGCCCAGCAGTGGATAGGTAGAGCCCGAGGCCCAGCCGGCCAGCACGATCCCGTACACACCGATCGAGGTGACCGCAAGGATGTAGAGAACACCGACGTGTAGATCGGTGAGCTGCAGGGCGGTTCGCTGCCCCAGGATCGAGACCTCCGGCCCGAACGGGATCACGGCGAAGGCCAGGACGGCCGAGACGACCGAGATGATCGGCGCGAGCACGAAGATGGGTTTGTCCACGATCGCGGGGACGATATCTTCCTTGAACGCCATCTTCACCCCGTCGGCGGCGCTCTGCAGCAACCCCTTGGGCCCCACGCGGTCGGGTCCGACCCGCATCTGCATCCAGGCCACGACCTTGCGTTCGATCAGCACGCCGAACAGCACGGTCAGCAGCAGGAAAACGAAAATGGCGACGGCTTTGGCGGCGACCAGCCAGAGCGGGTCGTGACCGAAGAGGGACAGATCAGTCATGGTCGGATGCCTCCGTCCGCTGGTCGGCGCGCCGCAGGGTCACGACGTCGCCCGGTCGGGCGCCGAGATCGGTGTGGATCGAGCACCCGGGTGAGTTCATGGGCAGCCATACCACCCGGTCCGGCATCTCGGTGACGGCCAGCGGCAGGGTCACCGCGCCGTGCGGGGTCGTCACGGTGATCGGAGCGCCGTCGGCGGCGCCCACTTCCGCGGCTGTCGCCGCAGACAACCTGGCCACCGGCGGACGCGCGAGACCGGCCAGATTTGCTTCGCCGTCCTGCATCCGTCCCCGGTCCAGCAGCATCCGCCAGCTCGCCAGTACCGCGGTGCCGGGTTCGGGGCGGACGGGTGGCGCGGCCGACCGTGTGGGGGGCGCGATCGTGGCGCCGGTCCAGGGACCGAGTCGGTCGAGTTCGGTCCGCGCGGCGGCGGTATCGGGAAGACCGAGCGCCACACCCACTTTCGCCGCCAGACTGTGCAGCACCCGCAGATCCGAGAGCGGCGCGGCGGTGCGGCGCACGGTGCTGTCGGTGAGCGCCGCGGCGAACGGACGTGGGCGGCCCTCCCAGGTGCGGAAGGTGCCGGATTTCTCCATCGCCGTGGCCACCGGGAACACCACGTCGGCGTACGCGGTGATCTCACTGTGCCGTTGTTCCAGAGAGATCACGAAGTCGGCGGCCCGCAGGGTGGCCCGCGCCGCGGCGGGATCGGGCAGGTCGGCGAGTTCTATACCGCCGACCACCAGGGTGCCCACCGTCGCGGTGCCGTCGAGAACCGAAGCGGTATCGCGGCCGGGGCGGTTGGGAAGATCGGTGACGCCCCAGATCTCGGCCACCTGGCGCCGGGCCTCGGGGTCGGTGACGGGCCGTCCGCCCGGGAGCAGACCGGGCAGCGCGCCGGCCTCCACCGCGCCGCGCTCGCCGGCCCGCCGCGGCAACCAGGCGAGCGCGGCGCCGGTATCGGCGGCGAGCCGGATCGCCGCCGACAGCGCACCGGGGGCGGTCGCCAGCCGTTCGCCGACCAGGATCACCGCGCCGGGTTCCCGCAGCAGCCGGGCCGGGCCGGGCTCGGCGCCCGGTTCGATCAGTTCGGTGAGGATCCGGGCCTCGCTGCCGGGGGCCGCCGGGACGAGCGAGCCCGACATCCGTTCCAGGCCGCGCGACGCGTAGGCGGCGATCGAGAAGACCTGCACCCCGCGGGTCCGGGCCGCTTTGCGCAGCCGCAGATAGACGATGGGCGATTCCTCCTCCGGTTCGAACCCCGCCAGGAGCACGACCGGGGCCGTCTCTAGATTGTCGTAGGTGACGGTGCCGGTATGTCCGGCGACCCAGGCGCCCAGGAACTCCGCTTCCTCCGTGGTCTGGGCCCGGGCCCGGAAGTCGATATCGTTGGTGCCCAGCACCGTCCGCGCGAATTTGGCGTACGCGTACGCCTCCTCCTCGGTGATCCGGCCGCCGGGCAGCACCGCCGCGTTACCCACGCCGGCGCGCAGACCGCGGGCGGCGGCCGCGAGCGCCTCGGACCACGAGCACGGTGCCAGCGCTCCGTCGGCACCGCGCAGCAGCGGGCCGGTGATCCGGTCGCGCTCGCCGGTGTAGGCGAACGCCCAGCGCCCCTTGTCGCAGTTCCATTCCTCGTTGACCTCGGGATCGTCGCCGGCCAGGCGGCGCAGGACCTTCCCGCGCCGGTGGTCGGTGCGCTGGGCGCAACCGGAGGCACAGTGCTCACAGACATTCGGGCTGGAGACCAGGTCGAACGGGCGGGCCCGGAACCGGTAGCCGGTCCCGGTGAGGGCACCGACCGGGCAGATCTGCACGGTGTTACCGGAGAAGTACGAATCGAGCGGTTCGTGCGCGGCGGTCCCGACCTGCTGGAGCGCGCCACGGTCGAGCAGTTCGATGAACGGGTCCCCGGCGATCTGCTGGGAGAAACGGGTACAGCGCGCGCACAGCACACACCGTTCACGATCCAGCAGGACCGCGGTCGACAGCGGAATCGGCTTGGGGTACTTGCGCTTCTCCCCGTCGAAGCGGCTCTCCGTCCGCCCGGTGGACATGGCCTGGTTCTGCAGCGGGCACTCCCCGCCCTTGTCGCAGACCGGGCAGTCCAGCGGATGGTTGATCAGCAGCAGTTCCATCACGCCCTGCTGTGCTTTCTCCGCGACCGCGGAATCGAGCTGGGTGTGCGCCACCATGCCCTCGGTGACCGTCATGGTGCAGGAGGCCACGGGTTTACGCTGGCCCTCCACCTCCACCAGGCACTGCCGGCAGGCGCCGACCGGTGCGAGCAGCGGGTGATCGCAGAACCGGGGAATCTGGATACCGATCAGTTCGGCGGCGCGGATGAGCAGGGTACCGGCCGGAACACTGACCGTGGTGCCGTCGATCGTGACGGTGACCAGGTCGGCCGGCTGCAGATCGGCGGAATCGGAACGGACAGTGGCGGTCATCGGATCCCCTCTCCGGCCGCGGATCCGGCCCAGGCGGTCGCGCGGGCCGGATCGAACGGGCAGCCGCCGTGCGTCATATGCGCGAGGTATTCGTCGCGGAAGTACTTCAGCGAGGAGACGATGGGGCTGGCCGCGCCGTCACCGAGCGCGCAGAAGGACTTGCCGTTGATGTTGTCGGCGATATCCAGGAGTTTGTCCAGGTCGGCGGGTGTGCCCTCGCCCGATTCGAGCCGGGTGAGCAGCTGGACCAGCCAGTACGTACCCTCCCGGCACGGGGTGCACTTACCACAGGATTCGTGGGCGTAGAACTCGGTCCAGCGCAGCACCGCACGGACCACGCAGGTGGTGTCATCGAATATCTGCAGTGCCTTGGTGCCCAGCATCGAACCCTGTGCCATTACGTTCTCGTAGTCCAGTGGCACATCGAGATGCTCGGCAGTGAACAGCGGGGTCGAGGAACCACCGGGTGTCCAGAACTTCAGGGACCGGCCCGCGCGGACCCCGCCCGCGTACCCGAGTAGTTCACGCAGGGTGATGCCGAGCGGCGCCTCGTACTGGCCGGGCCGGGCGATATGCCCGGACAGCGAGTACAGCGTGAAACCGGGTGATTTCTCGCTGCCCATGGAGCGGAACCAGGCCGGGCCGTTGCGGATGATCGGCGGCACACTGGCGATGGATTCGACATTGTTCACCACGGTCGGACTGGCGTACAGACCCGCGACCGCCGGAAACGGCGGGCGCAACCGGGGCTGCCCGCGCCTGCCCTCCAGCGAATCCAGCAGGGCGGTCTCCTCACCGCAGATATAGGCGCCGGCGCCGGCGTGCACGGTGAGCTCCAGATCGTAGCCGGAGCCGAGGATATCGCGACCCAGCAGCCCGGCGGCGTAGGCGTCGGCGACCGCGGCCTGCAGCCGGCGCAGTACCGGCACCACCTCACCGCGCAGATAGATGAAGGCGTGCGCGGCGCGAATGGCATAGGCGGCGATGATCACACCCTCGATGAGCGAATGCGGTGCCGCGAGCATGAGCGGGATGTCCTTGCAGGTGCCCGGTTCGGACTCGTCCGCGTTCACCACCAGGTAGTGCGGTTTCGTCGAGCCGTCGGGTTCGGGGCCCTGCGGGATGAAACCCCATTTCATACCGGTCGGGAACCCGGCCCCGCCGCGGCCGCGCAGGCCGGCGTCCTTGACCGTGGTGATCACCTGGTCCGGTGTCATGCCGAGCGCGATCGGCAGCGCTTCGTATCCCTCGTGGGCTCGGTAGGTGTCGAGGGTCCAGGAATTCGGCAGATTCCAGTACTTGCTGAGGACGGGCGTCAGGGTCATCGGCCACCGTCCTCGTCCGGTACCTCGGGTGCACGCATACCCTGCTCGCGCGCGGTGTCCAGACCGGTGAGCGTCGGGGCGCCCGGGTCTCCGTCGAGTACGCCGGGCCGGGTGTCCGGGAACCCGGCGAGTACCCGCGCGGTGTCCCGGAAGGTGCACAGCGGCGCGCCGCGGGTGGGGGTGACGGTACGGCCGTCGCGGAGTGCGTCCACCAGTTCGCGGGCCGATTCCGGGGTCTGGTTGTCGAAGAACTCCCAGTTCACCATGATCACCGGTGCGTAATCGCAGGCCGCGTTGCATTCGATGTGCTCGAGGGTTATCGCGCCGTCGTCGGTGGTCTCCCCGTGCGCGATCCCCAGATGCGCGCGCAGTTCCGCGAGGATGACATCGCCCCCGAGGACCGCGCACAGGGTATTGGTGCAGACGCCCACGTGGTAGTCCCCGGTGGGAGTGCGCCGGTACATGGAGTAGAAGGTGGCGACCGCCGTCACCTCGGCGCCGGTGAGCCCGAGCAACTCCGCGCAGAACTCGATCCCGGTACTGCTGACGTAGCCCTCTTCCGACTGCACCAGATGGAGCAGCGGTAGCAGCGCCGAGCGGGGCTGCGGGTACCGGGCGATGATCTCTTTCGCGTCCGGCTCGAGTCGGGCACGAACATCATCCGGGTAGGGCTGCGGCCGAGCAGTCAGCCGCAAGAGAATCTCGGTCATGGAACCTCTTTCGAAGCCGGTACATGCGTCCCGCGGAGACCGCAGCGTGGGCGGAGGTACCGCCGCATCGGTTCAGTTCTCCTTCGTGGCCGATACACGTGGTCGGCGGAGACCGAAGCGTTGGCGGAGATATGGCCCCTCAACGGTCCACACCGCCCATCACCGGATCGATGCTGGCGACGGCCGCGATCACATCGGCGACCATGCCGCCCTCGCACATCGCCGCCACGGCCTGCAGGTTGGTGAAGGAAGGATCGCGATAGTGCACGCGGTAGGGCCGCGTGCCCCCGTCGCTGACCATATGGACGCCGAGCTCGCCGCGCGGTGACTCCACCGCCGCATAGACCTGCCCCGGAGGCACCCGGATACCCTCGGTGACGAGCTTGAAGTGGTGGATGAGCCCCTCCATCGAGGTCCCCATGATCTTGCCGATGTGCTGCGGCGAATTGCCCAGGCCATCGGCGCCCAGTTCCAGGTCCGCCGGCCAGGCGATCTTCTTGTCGGCCACCATCACCGGACCCGGCCGCAACCGGTCCAGGCACTGTTCCACGATCGTCAGCGACTGTTTCATCTCCTCGATGCGGATGAGGTAGCGGCCGTAGCAGTCACAGGTGTCGGTGGTGGGGACGGTGAATTCGTAGGTTTCATACCCGCAGTAGGGCATGGCCTTGCGCAGATCGTGCGGCAGACCGGTGGAGCGCAGGACCGGGCCGGTGACGCCGAGCGCGATACAGCCGGTCAGATCGAGATAGCCGATGTGCTGGGTGCGCGCCTTGAAGATCGGATTGTGGGTGAGCAGATGCTCCATGTCCCGCAATCGTTTGGGCATCAGCGTCAACAGGTCGCGGATCTTGCCTACCGCGTCGCCGGGCAGGTCCTGGGCGATACCGCCGGGCCGGATGAAAGCGTGGTTCATCCGCAGGCCGGTGATGTTCTCGAAGACGTCGAGGATCAGCTCCCGCTCCCGGAAGCCGAACAGCATCGGGGTCAGCGCGCCCAGTTCCATACCCCCGGTCGCCAGCGCCACCAGATGCGAGGAGATGCGGTTGAGCTCCATCAGCAGCACCCGGATCACGGTGGCGCGCTCGGGGATGTCGTCGGTGATGCCCAGCAGCCGCTCCACCCCGAGGCAGAAGGCGGTCTCGTTGAAGAACGGGGACAGATAGTCCATCCGGGTGACGAAGGTGACGCCCTGGGCCCAGGTGCGGAATTCGAGATTCTTCTCGATACCGGTGTGTAGATAGCCGATACCGCACCGGGCCTCGACCACGGTTTCGCCCTCGATCTCGAGGATGAGCCGCAACACCCCGTGCGTGGACGGATGCTGCGGGCCCATATTGACGACGATGCGTTCCTCGCCCGCGCCGCGCAGGGCGTCGGCGACCTCGTCCCAGTCCTGCCCGGCGACCGTCAGTACCTGTTCGGTGGGGTCCGCACCGCTGTGGCCGGGCGCCGTGGGGGCGGCCCGGGAGTCGTCGCTGTCCGGCCCGCCGGAGACTCCGGGCCGGTAATCGATCTCGCTCATCAGCTGTATGCCCTCCGCTCATCGGGCGGCGGTATCCGCGCGCCCTTGTACTCGACCGGTATCCCGCCCAGCGGGTAGTCCTTGCGCTGCGGGTGACCGCGCCAGTCGTCGGGCATGGTGATGCGGGTCAGTGAGGGATGCCCGTCGAACAGGATTCCGAAGAAGTCGTAGGTCTCCCGTTCGTGCCAGTCGCAGGTCGGATACACGCGGTACAGCGACGGGATGTGCGGGTCGGCGTCCGGGGCGGACACCTCGAGCCGTAGCCGGCGTCCGTGCGTGATCGAATTCAGGTGATAGACCGCGCGCAACTCCCGGCCGGATTCGTCCGGGTAGTGCACGCCGCTCACCCCGAGGCACAGTTCGAACCGCAGCGCGGGATCGTCGCGCAGCGCCCGCGCCACCGCGACCAGATGGTCGCGATCCACGTGCAGGGTCAATTCGCCGCGGTCCACCACGACCTTCTCGATCGCGGCATCGAATCCGGCGCCGGCTGCCAGGGCCGCGCGCAGCAGGTCGACGACGGTGTCGAAATAGCTCCCGTAGGGCGGCGCGCTGCCGCCGGGGAGCGCGACCCGGTGAACCAGGCGGCCGTAGCCGGAGGTGTCGCCGCTGCCGGAGATCCCGAACATACCCCGGCGCACCCCGATGACCTCGTCCGCGGGACCGATCGGCTGTTCGGGTTCCACGGCGCGGCTGTCGGTGGAGCCCGGGTCCTCGGTGCTCATCGCAGCAGGCCTTCCATCCGGATGGTCGGGGTGGCCGCCAGCGCCGCCGCCTCGGCGGCGCGGATCGCCTCGGTCCGGTTCACGCCCATCGGGGTCGCTTGGATCTTCTCGTGCAGTGCGAGGATGGCGTTGAGCAGCATCTCCGGACGGGGGGGACAACCCGGTAGGTAGATGTCGACGGGGACCACATGATCCACGCCCTGCACGATGGCGTAGTTGTTGAACATGCCGCCGGAGGAGGCGCACACCCCCATGGCCAGCACCCATTTCGGTTCGGTCATCTGGTCGTAGACCTGACGGAGCACGGGCGCCATCTTCTGGCTGACCCGGCCGGCCACGATCATCAGATCCGCCTGCCGCGGTGAGGCACGGAAGACCTCCATGCCGAAACGCGCCGAGTCGAATCTGCCACCGCCGGTGGCCATCATTTCGATCGCGCAGCAGGCCAGACCGAAGGTGGCCGGCCATACCGACCCCTTGCGCATGTACCCCGCCATGGCTTCGACCGTGCTGAGCACGAAACCACTGGGCAATTTCTCTTCCAAACCCATGTCCGACTACTCCCTGGATATCGGCCCGCGCCGGGCGCGGTACGGCTGATCGGAGGTTCGCGGCTCAGTCCCAGCTGAGGCCGCCGCGCCGCCATTCGTAGGCGTAGGCGACCGAGACATTGACGATGAACAGTGCCATCGCGGCCAGTCCGAACACCCCGAGCGCATCGATATGGACCGCCCACGGGTAGAGGAACACGATCTCGATATCGAAGATGATGAACAGCATCGCGGTGAGGTAGTACTTCACCGGAAACCGTTGTCCGGTAATGTTTCCCGCGCCCCCGGCCGTCGCGTGCGGGGTGGGTTCGATACCGCATTCGTAGGCCTGTAGTTTGGCGCGGTTGTAGCGTTTGGGACCGATGAGGCCGGCGATCAGGATCGAGATCACCGCGAACGCGGCGGCGACCGCGCCGAGGACCAGTATCGGCAGTTCGGTGTTCACGACTGCGCTTCCCCTCCTTGCGAACTGGAACCCCGCGGTTGTGCCACCGGGTTCCGCGAACGGGGTCGGGCGGTGATGGGTATGCCCCGCGCCGCCGGATCGTCCCCGGATTCGACACAGGGCTGGGGGAGGATCAGTCGACGCGGGTTATATTTCATCTCCCGCGCTCATGTGAGCTACAGCACAGCCTACAACTGTCGTGGCAGGACGAACGCGGATTCGTGGAGGGCTTTGATCGATTTCGCGACTGAGATTTATGAGCGAATGAACCTAATCATCGCTCAGGCTGCCGGGCGCCGACGCAGCAGATCGACCACGATCTCGGTGAGTCGTAGCGGGTCGATCGGATGGGTGGCGACAGCCTCGGCCCGCGACCAGTTCGCCAGCCAGGCATCGTCGGCGCGCCCGGTGAGCACGATCAGCGGCGGGCACCCGCGGATCTCGTCCTTGAGCTGTTTGGCCAGGCCCATTCCGCCCACCGGCGCGGATTCGCCGTCCAGTACGGCCAGATCGGCCGCGCCGGCATCCATCCGCTCCAACACCACCGGGGCCGTGGCCACCTCGAGGTACTCCAGCGGCGGTAGGTCCGGATGCGGCCGGCGGCCGAGCGCCAGCATCACCTGACCCCGGGTGTCGGCGTCGTTGCTGTAGACCAGGACCCGCAGCGCGGCGGGAGGATTCGCATTGGCCACGTTCGCATGGTACGTCCGCGACCACGGGTTTCGTGGCAGCTTGGCCCAGATAAGATGCTCCGATGACGGACGAGCTGGTCGGGGAACTCATCGATACGGTCGCCTGGGTCTTCATCGTGGACGGGCGGATCCTGTGTGCGCGTCCGCGCGGGAAAGACGTCTTCTACATCCCGGGCGGGAAACGGGAACCCGGCGAATCCGATGAGCAGACGCTGCTGCGCGAGATCACCGAGGAACTGACCGTCGCGCTGATACCGGAGACGGTCGAGGCGGTGGGGGTCTACGAAGCGGTCGACGGCGGCGCGCGGGTCCGGATGAGCTGCTACCGCGCGGACTATCGCGGAACGCTGGCCGCGAGCAGTGAGATCGCCGAACTCGCGTGGTTCGGCTTCGGCGATCGGCCCCGGGTGCCGCCGGTGGACCAGTTGCTGTTCGACGAGCTCCACGCGGCGGGCCACCTGGCACGCTGACCCCGGCGGGCGGAACCGGTGCGGTCCCGCCCGTGCCGGCCTACTTGGTGGTGAGATTCGGGCGGGTGGCCCGTTCGATGAGATGCTCGATCAGGCTGAGCAGCACATTCTTCGCCGAGACCCGGTCGCGCGCGTCGCACAGCATGACCGGGATGGACGGGTCGAGATCGAGCGCGTCGCGGACCTCGTCGATCGTGTACCGCGGCGCACCGTCGAAACAGTTCACCGCGATCAGGAAGGGCAGGCCGCGCCGCTCGAAATAGTCGATGGCGGCGAAGGAATTTCCCAACCGGCGGGTATCGGCCAGGACCACCGCGCCGAGCGCGCCTCGGGCGAGTTCGTCCCACAGGAACCAGAAGCGATCCTGGCCGGGGGTGCCGAACAGGTACAGCACCAGGTCCTTGTCGATGGTGATCCGGCCGAAGTCCAGTGCCACCGTCGTGGTGGTCTTGGACTCGACACCGGACAGATCATCGATGCCGGTACTGAGTTCGGTGATCATCTCCTCGGTGCGTAGCGGCGGGATCTCGCTGATCGAGGCCACCATCGTGGTCTTGCCGACGCCGAAACCGCCGGCGATGAGGACCTTCACCGACGCAGCAAGAGCCGGAGCCCCGGGGTCCATCCGGGCAGGGTCAAATTTTTCGGATTCCATCCAGTACCGCTCGCAATATGTTGAAGTCGCCGGGACCGGACTCCATCTGCACGGGAGCCCGGAAGATCAGATGGCCGTCACCGATCAGATCCCCGACGAGAATCTTGGTCACCGCCAGCGGCAGTTTCAAGGCGGCTGCCACCTCCGCCACGGTTTGTGCTTCCGTGCACAGGTGCACGATATCGGTGTACTCGGGTTCGATCCGGCGCAACGGCGGGGCACCACGAGCTTTGACCACGACAGTGAGCATATCCAGATCGTGGCCCGCGCCCACAGTGCGACCCTTGGTGATGGCGTACGGCCGCACCAGAGGTCCGGCGTCGTCGTCGAACCAGGGTTCCCGTGGCCCGGTCATACCCGCATACCTGTCATGGCACCGTTGCTGTTTCCGCGGTTACTGGGGGTCGGCCCCGGCCCCGCCGCGGGAACCGGTCGACAGATGGCTGCCGACCCGCTGAACGGTGAGGTTCATCTCGTAGGCCACCATGCCGAGATTGGCGTCTGCGGCGGCCTGTACGGCGATGCACGCGTTGTCACCGGCCGAGGTGACGAACAGTACGGCGCGATCGAGTTCGATCACCGCCTGCCGTACGGCACCGCCTTCGAACCGCGCGCCGGCGCTACGGGCCAAGCCGTGCAGGGTGGACGACATCGCGGCGAAATGTTCGGCCTCGGTGCGATCCATTTTCGAGGAGTGGCCCAGCAGCATTCCGTCGGTGGACAGTACGACCGCGAGGCGGACCCCCGCGAGTCGCTCGACCAGGTCGTCGAGCAGCCAGTTCAGGTCACCTTGTGTGGAAGTGGACACTTAGCCTTCCTGTTCATCCGGGGATGCGCCATCCGCCGCCGGGTTCCCGGCGCCGGCTTCTGCGGCGGGCAATGGCTTGCGGCCCTGCCGGGTGCCGTTCTCGATCGCCGACATCAGATCCCTGGCCTGTTCGGCCGAGCGTGGCCGCGCCGTTGCGGCGGTCTGGGCGGCGTCCGAAACTTCCGGTCGCGGTGCGACTTTAGCCTGCCTGCTACGGCGGGGTAAAGCCGGACGACCGTCGGGCAGCAGGGTCGGTTCGGCGGTCGTCTCCGTGGCCTCCGGCCGGGCGACCGGAACGGTGTCGGAGGTATCGGTCGCCGCGGTGCCGGCCTGCTCGGCCCGATCGCCGGTGGACTCGGTCTCGTGGGGCCGGTCGGCGAGCAGCGTCGCGACGGCGGAGCTCTCGGGGAGGGGGTCGGTATGGTTCTCCGTGCCGCCCTCCGGCCCCGGGGTCCGGGACAGCCCGGTCAGCGGTGTGGTCTCCTCGGCGGGATCGGTCAGCAGAGCGCCGGGCACGATGACCACCGCGCGGACACCGCCGTATTCCGATTCCCACAGCCGCACCGCGACGCCGTGGCGGGCCGCCAGCTGCGCGACGACGAAGATACCCAGCCGCGAATCCTTCTGCAGGGACGCGACCTCGAAGTTCGGCGGATTCTCCAGGAGTTCGTTGAGGCGCTCGCGATCCTCCTCGGAGATACCCATGCCCTGATCGGTGATCTCCACGGCCACGCCCTTGCCGATCACCGAACCGGTGACCTGGACCCGCGACTGCGGCGGGGAGAACGAGGTGGCGTTGTCGACGAGTTCGGCGAGCAGATGGATGAGGTCGCCGACGGCGTTGCCGGCGATACGGAGTTCGGGCAGGCGGGCCAGCCGCACCCGGGTGTAGTCCTGGGTTTCCCCCACCGCGCTGCGTACCAGGTCGACCAGCGGTACAGGGGCCCGCCACTGGCGGCCCGGTTTCCCGCCGCCGAGGATGGTGAGGTTTTCGGCGTTGCGGCGTTCGCGGGTGGCCAGATGGTCGAGTTTGAACAGGATGTCCAGCATGGCCGGGTCTTCTTCGCGCCGTTCGGCGTCGTCGAGAATCTCCAGTTGTTTGTGGACCACGATCTGGCTGCGGTGGGCGATGTTGAGGAAGATCGCCTTCACACCCTCCTGGGTGCGTGCCTCGGTGATCGCGGCATTGACCGCCACGGCGTGCGCGTGTTCGAAGGCGGTGGCGACCGCCCCGAGTTCGTCCCGGCCGAAGTCGAGCTTCGCGGCTGCCGCGGTCTCGTCGATGTCCTCCCCGGCGCGCAGGCGTTCGAGCATATCGGGCAGGCGTTCGTCGGCGAGGGCCAGCGTATGGTCGCGCAACCGCACCAGGCGGCGGATGAACCGGTTGGCCAGGACCAGCGATACCCCGAACGCGGCCGCGGAGACCACCAGGACCGCCAGGCCGATCAGCAGTGACTGATTGGTGGTGCGGGCCGCGGCGTCCAGCGACAACTCCTGCATGAGCTGGTTCTGGTCGTCCCAGAGGTTCAGCATCTCCTGGTTGACGTGGTCGGCTGCCGCCTGCCAGGCCGTCAGCTGCCCCGGCGAGAGCGCGGCCGCGGTGTTTCCGGCGTCGGCCCCTCCGACGCTGCGGGCGATGAGCGTGTTCTCGGTGCGGGCCAGCAGCCGCCACTCCGGGCTGTCGACCAGGGTGCGCACCCGCTCGCCGATCTCCGGATCCAGCTGAGTGGCCAGCAGGGCGGTTTCGGCGTGATAGAAGCCGGTCTGCTGGATGAATTCGTCGGGTAGCGCGACCGGGTTGCCGGTGCGCAGCGCCGCGCCGGCGAGGGCGTGACTGCGCGAAGCCGCTTCCAGCGCGTGCATGATGCGCGACACCAGGCCCAGCTGGCTGACCGCCTCCGGGTTCTGCTCGAACGTGTGCGACAGCTGGGCGCCGGTGCTGAAGGCATCGAGGACCCGGACGTAGAAGGTATAGGCGTCACCGGTCGGCACCGCGCGGGTGTCGACCGCGGTACGGATATTGCCGAGCTGCTGGGTGAGCGTGGTGAACGAGCCGACATCGTCGGTGATCTCCGCCGGCTGCAGTTCCCGGATCCGCTGTGCTCCGGCGACCAGGTCGCGGAGGGCTTGTTCGGTGTTGGGCCGGACCGCGGTGAGGGCGGCGGCCGCGGTGGGGTCACCGGCGAGATGGGCGAGCGTGAGGCGGCGCTCGTTCTGGACCACCTCGTACACATCGCGAGTGGGACCCGAGACCTCGCGTAACGCCTCGGTCACCTGCCGGTTGTGTTGTCCCTGGTCGATCAGATAGCCCGTCGCACCCACACCGGCCACCAACAGGGTCAGACTCGGGATGAGCGCGATGGCCAGGATCCGGGCGCGGACACCAAGCCTCGCTCTGAACATCGCCACAAGGTAACCGTTCGACCGGTTTCCTGCACATCGAATCCCATTGAACAGGACTCACTTTGACACCGAATCCGGTATATGCGGCGTGGCGGCGCCGCCGTCGGCCGGTGCACCGTGGGGAGATCTGTCCTCACCTCGTGAATACCGACAGGTAGGAGGCGTGATGCCCGTACCGGAAATCGAAGTCTTCGACCGGTTGCGCACTCTGGTCGCGATCGACGCTGCCGCTGCTCGCCCACCTCGTAAGATCGACGAGATCTTCCCCGGCGAACCGCTGGGTTCGGTGCCGATCGGCCCGGCCGGGGATGCCGCCGAGGGCGCCGAGGTACGCGCCGGCCTGGGATACGACCGCGGCGCCGATGGGCGGGACCGGGATTTCCGGGGTGGGCCGCCGGCACGGGCCCGAGGGCTGCTCGAATACGCCGAACCGCAAGCCGAGACCGGCCGGGTCAGGTCGCGGTGCCGTGGCCGCCGCGCTTGCGGCTGTCGAGCGCGGCGGCTTCCGCGGCACTGAGCCGGCGGGCGCGGAGCAGGAAGATCGCGGTCTCTTCGGGCGGCGATCCGCCGTTCGAATCACCACCGGGTGCCGGACCGGCGTCGGCGGGCACATCCACGGTGAGATGTTCGCGCTCGAAACGGGTGTATGCCTCCGAGCTCATCCACAGTTCGGTATGCCAGGCGAGGCGGCCGAACAGAGTATCTCCCTCGGCGGCGCGGAAATCGCGGATCGGTAGCCAGTCCGGTCGCGGGTCGGCGGAATCGCGGTGCGGGAGGTACAGCAGGATGGGTCCGTGCTGTTCGATCAACTCACGTAACGCGTTGCGGGCCCGATCCGTTACCGCGACCCGGTCGCTGCGATACGCCATCAGCAGCTCCGTGCTGTGCCGTGGCACCGCGGTGGCGTTGCCGAATCGATCCGATGAAACATTTCGCTCCCTTGTGCATCGTCGCCGGCCCCGTATCGGACGGTCCGGGGATTCGATACACCCGCCGTCCGAGATACCGGCTCGTAGCGGCCGGCACTTTTGCGAACACATTCTTGCGTATTGCGGTCGCCGGAGCGAGCGGGTGTCCGTGATCGGCCGAAAACGCTTGTGGTATAACGCTGTGTGCTCGTGGGCTCGGAACGAGTGTGCGGCCGGGGCGCCCGGACGGGCGCTACGGCGCCTCGGAAACCGGTGCGCGCCGGCTCATTTGCGGATGAAGATACCCGCGACGTCGGCTCGCTCGATCGGAGTGTCGGCGTTGGCCTGCACGCTGCACAGCGCGTTGACCGCCGCGATGGACAGGTCCACGTTCGTACCGCTCGGTTCCGCGCCCTGCTGTTCCTCCAGGAACTTGGTGATGGTGACGCGCTGGGTCTTCTGGTCCTGCTCCACGTACTCGCGGCACGGGGTGTCGCCGCCCTTGTTCATGGCCCGTTCGATTTCGGTACAGCCGGTCAGTGTGAGCACGGCGGCCGCGATCAACAAACCCGCGCGGGCTTTCGTGGCTTTCATCGACAACAATCCTCCTGGTCGGCTCGGGTCGCGCGGTGCGGACCCGAGTCCAGTTCACTCTATGCCGGGCATACCCACCACGACGGCCGGCTCACACCGGCGGGAGGACGGGCGGTGATCCGGTGCCGATATATCCGGGAATGCCGTCGACCACCGAATCGACCAGGGCTGCCGCGGTCATACCGTGGACGATGTGCCCGGTGGACGACACGGTGCGTGATACGGCGGAGGGTCTGCTGCGGGGGTGGTGCCGGCGCCCCGGCGGGCCGGATCCGGGTCTTGTACTCGCCCGGTGCCGGCGGCCGGGGTGTGAGGGGTCCGCGATGCTGATAGCGACACTGCTGATCACCCTGGGCGTGCTGGGGCGCCGATGGCGCGACGGCCGCCTGCCGCGGGAGAGTGCATCGGACCGGTCGGCGGCGGGAATCCGATGGCGGGGTGGCGGGTCGTGGTGCCGATCGGGCTCGCCTCGTTGGGTGGTGTCACGGCTACTGTGACAGTGGTCTGCTGCTGAGGGTTCTGCCGAAACCCGGGACCATTTGGACGGCACTGTGATTCGACCGCTCGAGGCGTTCGCGTGCAGCGCTCGGCGATCGGTGCGGGCGCGTGGTACCCGCCTCGGGGCGTGTTATGCCGGTGTGGAAGAAATATGTTCTAGATCATAGTCGGCCCGGGGGGGTGGTGCGGAGATCCAGGCTCCGTTCCTCGAAGATCCGTCGGGCGTCGAGAGCTTACCGGAGCGGCGTGCGCCACCCGGCGTGCAACCGGGAGTTTATCAAGTACTCTCGGTTACAGATAAAAGGTGTGTCTGTCATGATTGGCGACGACCCCGGGCACGAGCAGACGAGGAACGCAATGACGCGGCATGTCGACGTACTGATCATCGGAGCCGGTCTGTCCGGTATCGATGTGGCCTGTCACCTGGAGAAGGAGAACACCGGGCGCAGCTACGCGATCCTGGAGCGCCGCACCGCTGTCGGCGGCACCTGGGACCTCTTCCGCTATCCGGGAATCCGCTCCGACTCCGATATGTACTCGTTCGGCTACGGCTTCCGGCCGTGGCGCGGTACCCGCATGCTCGCAGATGGCGCCGGTATCCGTCGCTATATCGCCGAGACCGCCGACGAATACGGTGTGACGCCGAAGATCCGTTTCGGCCGCAAGGTGGTTTCGGCGAGCTGGTCCGGCCCGGACAACCGGTGGACGGTGCGGGTACTCGAGGAGGCAACCGGCGCCGAGGAGTCCTGGACCAGCACCTTCCTGGTCGGGGCCACCGGTTACTACGACTACGACAACGGCCACCGGCCGTCGTTCCCCGGCGAGGACGCGTTCACCGGGCGGATCGTGCATCCGCAGCACTGGCCCGAAGACCTGGACTACCGGGACAAGAAGGTGGTCGTGATCGGCAGCGGCGCCACCGCCATCACGCTGGTGCCGTCCATGGTGGGCGAGGCCGCCCATGTGACCATGCTGCAGCGCTCGCCCACCTATATCGCCTCCATCCCGGGTGAGGACCCGGTGGCGCTGGGGATGACGAAGGTCGGGTCCGCCGGGCTCACCTATCAGATCGGGCGCGCCCGTAATATCGCGGTGCAGCAGGCCAGCTACCAGCTGTCGCGGCGGCAGCCCAAGCTGGCCCGGCAGATGTTCCTGAAGTGGGTCCGGCTGGCGGTCGGCCCCGGGGTGGACATGCGTCATTTCACCCCGGAGTACGCGCCGTGGGATCAGCGCCTGTGCGTCGTACCCGACGGCGACCTGTTCAAGGCCCTGCGCCGCGGCGACGCCTCGGTGGTCACCGACACCATCGAGACCTTCACCGAAACCGGTATCCGGGTCTCCTCGGGCGAGGAGATCGACGCCGATATCGTCGTCACCGCCACCGGGCTGACCATTCAGATCCTGGGCGGCGTCGCGCTCGAGGTGGACGGTGAACCGGTGGTCACCCGGGACCGGGTCATGTACAAGGGTTCCCTGCTCGACGGCGTGCCGAATGCCCTGATGGTGCTCGGGTACACGAATGCCTCCTGGACCCTGAAGGCCGATCTGGCCGCCGAGTACTTCTGCCGGGTGCTGAACCGGATGCGCGACAAGGGATACACCCGGTTCGTGGTCCGGGCACACGATTCCGACCGCTCCGAGGTCTCGGTGATGGGCGGGGCGCTGAGTTCCGGGTATATCCAGCGCGGGGACGCGGTGATGCCGCGGCAGGGGACCGGTGGCCCGTGGAAGGTGGTCAACAGCTATTTCCGCGATCGCTCCTACCTGCGCAAGAGCCCGATCGAGGACGGCATGCTGACCTTCACCGACCGCGCCGGGGCCGAGACCACCAGTTCCGGGGGCCGGGCGCGCGGTGCCGCGAGCCGCCTGCCGCTCATCGGCACCCGATCCGCCTGAGGCGGCCACCCGGGCCGGGCACCGGAGCGGTCCGGCCTGGGGAGGGAGACGCCGGGCCGCCACGAACCGGATGGGAGGCGAGCCGGTGGGCAGCGGTCCGGGTGGTATCGGGCGCCGGCTGGGTAGTTTGATCACATGACAGAGCGGTTGGTGGTGGTCGGCGGGGACGCGACCGGAATGTCGGTGGCTGCCCAGGCCCGGCGTCACCGGGACGTATCGGACCTCGAGATCGTGGTGTTCGAACGCGGGCACTTCACCTCGTATTCCGCCTGCGGCATCCCGTACTGGGTGGGCGGGCATGTGCGGGAGCGCGACCATCTCATCGCCCGGACCCCGGAGGAGCACCGGGCGCGCGGTATCGACGTGCGCCTGCGCCACGAAGTCGTCGAACTCGATGTGGCCGGGGGCCGGTTGCGCAGCAGGGAACTGGCCACCGGTAACGAAACCTGGGCCGGGTACGACCACCTCGTCCTGGCCACCGGGGCGCGTCCGATCCGGCCGGCACTGCCCGGCATCGACGCGCCCGGTGTTCACGGCGTGCAGACGCTGGACGACGGCGAGGCGCTCATCGCGGCATTGGCCGCCGGTACCGGCCGGCGGGCGGTGGTGGTCGGGGCCGGATATATCGGGGTCGAGATGGCCGAGGCACTGATCCGGCGCGGTTACGAGGTCACCATCGTGCACAGCGCCGCCCAGCCGATGTCCACCCTGGACCCGGATATGGGTGTGCTGGTACGCGAGGCCCTGCAGGGTCTGGACGTGAATGTGGTCGGGGACAGCGAGGTCACCGAGATTCGTACCGGGGACGACGGCCGCGCCCGGGCGGTGTTCGCCGCCGGGCGCGAACACCCGGCGGATGTGGTGGTTCTCGGGATCGGGGTGGTGCCCGAAACGACGCTGGCCGCCGCCGCCGGGTTACCGATCGGGAACCACGGCGGACTGCTCACCGATTCGGCCATGCGCGTAACGGGGTACGACAACATCTGGGCCGGCGGAGATTGTGTCGAGGTGCTGGACCTGGTCTCGGGTATGCGCAGGCATATCGCGCTGGGTACGCACGCGAACAAGCACGGTCAGATCATCGGCGCCAATATCGGTGGTGGGTACGCGACCTTCCCCGGTGTCGTCGGCACCGCCGTCAGCAAGGTCTGCGACCTCGAGGTGGCGCGAACGGGCCTGCGGGAGAAAGATGCCCGGGCGGTGGGGCTGCAGTACGTCACCGCGACCATCGAATCCACCAGTCGCGCGGGATATCTACCGGACGCGCCCGTGATGACGGTGAAGATGCTGGCGGAAAGACTCAGCGGCCGGCTGCTGGGGGTGCAGATCGTGGGCCGGGAAGGCGCGGGCAAACGGGTCGATATCGCGGCCGTGGCGCTGACCGCGGGAATGACGGTGGCGCAGATGACCACACTGGATCTCGGTTATGCGCCACCCTTCTCGCCGGTATGGGATCCGGTGCTGGTGGCGGCGCGCAAAGCGGTGCGAGCGGTGCGGGAGCGCGGGTGAACTCACTCATCGGCGTACCGCGTACTATCGTCGATCGTCAGTACGGAACGGGTCGAACGAAGGGGGTCGGTGTGCGGACCCGAGACATCCGGTTCGTCCGGATCGGCGAGCACCGGAAACTACTCATGAATGTGGCGGCCGGATGAACCCTGACGCGAACGCCGGCGGCGCCGACCCGGCGGATATTCTCGACGCGGTGACCGAGCCGGTACCGCGAGTGCGGGAAACCTTCGATACCCGTCGCCGTGCCGCCGCCGCGGAAGCGACCGTGCCGCGGCAGTCGCTGGGCTCGGGTGTCCACCGGATCGCTTTGCCGGACGACGAGCTCGCCGAAGTGGTGTGCGTGAACTGCGGGACGCAGAGCCGGGGCCCACGCTGTCCCACCTGTGAGCATCCACACCGCGTCCAGGACCGGTTCGAGGCCGATCTGGGTGTCGCCGGTCTGGTCACCGATCGCGGAATCCTGCACGCGCGCAACGAAGATGCCGTGGCCGCCGCGGTGGTACCGGACGAGAACGGGGAGCCGGGGACCATCGTGCTGGTGGTCTGCGACGGAGTCTCCTCCTCGCCGGATCCGCAGGCCGCGTCGGGCACTGCCGTGCGCACCGGGGTCGATGCGTGTGTGGCGGCGCTGGCCGGTGATCGTACGGCCGAGGAGGCCACCGCCGCGGGGATGGCGGCGGCCTCGGAGGCGGTGCGCAATCTGGTCGGCCCCGATGGCGACGCGCCGTCGTGCACCTACGTCTCGGCGATCGTGCGCACCGAGACCGGCGGGCGTATCTCGATCACCGTCTCGAATATCGGCGACAGCCGTGCCTACTGGCTGGCGGCGGGCGAGCCCGCGGCCCCACAACCGGCCCGATCGGGCCATCCGGAGCTGCTGGCCGGGGCGCAGAAGCTCACCCTGGACGATTCGTGGGCACAGACGCTGGTGGAAGCCGGCGCCATGGACGAGAAAGCCGCCATGGCCGATCCCCGGGCGCACACCCTGATGCGCTGGCTGGGGGCCGACGCCGGTCAGCAGCCGTGGTCCGCGGACAGTATCCGTACCTACTACGTGGATACACCCGGATCGCTGCTGCTGTGCACCGACGGGCTGTGGAACTATCTGCCCGGCGCGGCCGATCTGGCGCGGCGGGTGCTCGGCGTGCCGATCGCCGAGGGCGCGCGGGCGCTCGTGGATTACGCCGTCGTCTGTGGTGGCAGCGATAACATCACAGTCGCGCTGACCCCGATTCCTGCCGCCGGATGATTCGATAAGCGGCTCCGGCAAATCTCGGGCAACGTGGTGAACCGGTCGCAGCGGCGGCGACTCCGGGTGGGGGACGGAGCGGCGGGCACAGCGGACACCTCGGTGTCCGCTGTGTTTGCAAGAGTGCGAAGTCGGGTACAAGACGGGAAAGCCGGTGCGGCTACCGAGGTCGCGCCGGGAGAGTACGTACGCACCTACCGCAAGGAGGTTCGTCATGAAGGGTGGCCTGTCCGCCGCTCCCGGAACGACCATGGTCACCACGAATCATGAGGTCATTCGCCAGTGGGCCCAGCGGCGCGGTGCGAACCCGGCAACGACACCCGGCAGTCAGTACGACGGCGAGGTGGGCGTCCTGCGGTTGGATTTCCCGCACTACGGCGGTGCGGTACTGCAGCCGGTCAGCTGGGCGGACTGGTTCGCAACCTTCGATGCCCGGAAACTGAACTTCCGGTACCAGGAGATGCGTCCGGACGGCACGCCCAGCAATTTCTTCCGTTTGGAACGCGTCGGCGACATCTGAACGTGAGGCATTTCACTATGCGGGTTTACCCGGCGGGCATTCTGGCTACTCGTATAACCGAAAGGTTGCTCGAGTAAGCTGAGTAGCGGGCTGTCGCGTCGGTACGGGGATGCGAGCCCGCGCCGCGGCACGCCACGTGCGTCTGCAAGGGATTGAATATTGAGCGCGAACCTGATGATCGTGGAAGACGGCGAGCGGGTCCGGGGTACTGTGCGCCCGGCCGTCGAGAACGAGGGCTACGACGTCGCGGTGGCCGAAGAAGCCGTGGCCGCGCTTACCCACCTGTGTGCGATCGGCGTCCATGACGCGACGATCGCCGATCGTCGGCCCGGCGGCAGAGCCGTGCGGGATCTCTCCGACCCGCGAACCGTGGCCTCCGTCCCCGGTCTCGGTCACCGGCTGGACGTCCAGCGCTAGATCATGGACAGCGCGACGAGCGCGATCCGCATCGGACCCGATGCGGGTGGCCGAAAGCTGCGCAAATGGAGGGACACCGCTGTCGTGGAGTCCGCCGGAGCGGCGACGGCTGTCCGTGCGCGCCTCCGCCGGAAACCGCGGCCCTCCGGTGACGAGCGTCACGAACTCCGCACCCCCCTGACGGCGCCGGCCGCTGCTGTGGATCTACTGGAGTGGCGTAGCGGGGACGGGTCGCGGCGGGTGCGGCAGGTGGCCGCGGCGGCCGCCGACTCGGGCCCGTGGTGCGCCGATCCGCCGGTATCGCGTGGAGCGGTAACCGCGGGCCGCCGTTGCGCCCGGTCCGGCACGGCCGCGGACCGTCTCCGGTCGCATGGACAGCGGCCGCATGCCGCGGCGGGGTGGAATGTGAGGAGCGCCCCGCCGAATCGGGCGTTTCGTTCTCCGAATTCCGGTTATTCAACGAAAGGGGCCAGTTAACACGCCCGTAACACGACTGTAAAGAGCTCGACCAGTCGCCTCGGAGTCAATTCGTGAGCCTGGGAAAGTACTGCACGCAGACATCGGAGTTGTATGTCTTTACACACTGAGTCCACGCAGACCGCCGGCACTGCCGGCAACGGCTCGGCCACTTCGTCCGCCGCGACCGATGCGGAGCCCGCCAGTACCGGCGTGGTCCTGCGGGCACCGCGGATCACCGACGCCGCGCGGCTGTGGCAGATCGCCGACGAGTCGCAAGTATTGGATGTCAATTCGAGCTACGCCTACCTGCTGTGGTGCCGCGATTTCGCCGCCAGTTCGGTAGTCGTCGAGAGTGAAAGCCGAGTCGTCGGATTCGTGACCGGCTATTTGAGACCCGAGGCGCCCGGCACCCTGTTCGTCTGGCAGGTCGCCGTGGACGCCGACCAGCGTGGCCGTGGCCTGGGGGTCGCCATGCTGGACTGGCTGGTATCCACCGTCACCGCGCCCGGTCATCCGACCGGCGGCGCCGTCGAGGCGCTGGAGACCACCGTTTCCCCCGACAATCCCGCCTCGATCGCCATGTTCGCGTCGCTGGCCCGCCGCCGTGGCGCCGAAATGGTGCGCAGCGAGCTGTTCGAACCGAATGTATTTCCGGACAGCCATGCCGCCGAGGATCTGTACCACATTTCCCCGATCGCCCGTAAAACCGAAAGGGAACACTCATGATTGCCGCCGAAACGACGATCTTCGACGAAATCGAATCGAATGTCCGAGGTTACTGCCGTTCCTGGCCGACGGTCTTCGAGACCGCGCAGGGCGCATGGCTGCGCGATGAGTCCGGTAGAGATTTTCTCGACTTCTTCGCGGGGGCGGGCGCGCTCAACTACGGGCACAATCACCCGGTGCTGAAATCGGCGCTGATCGACTACATCGCCGGTGACGGAATTACGCACGGCCTGGATATGTCGACAGTTGCCAAGCGCAAACTACTGGAGACCGTCCGCGATACCCTGCTGGTACCCCGCGGCTTGGACTACAAGGTGCAGTTTCCCGGACCGACCGGTGCGAACGCGGTCGAGGCCGCCCTCAAACTCGCCCGTAAGGTGACCGGCCGGCAGACCATCATGAGCTTCACCAACGCCTTCCACGGGATGACGCTGGGCGCACTGTCGGTGACCGGTAACGCTATGAAGCGGGCAGGCGCCGGCGTCCCGCTCAACCACGCCACCCCGATGCCCTACGACGGTTACTTCGACGGCGCCACCGCCGATTTCCTATGGATGGAACGGGTGCTCGACGATTCGTCCTCCGGTATGGACCGTCCGGCCGCCGTCATCGTGGAGACCGTGCAGGGCGAGGGCGGGGTGAACCTGGCACGCGACGAATGGCTGCGGCATCTGGCCTCGTTGTGCTCCGCCCGTGGCATCCTGCTCATCGTCGACGACGTCCAGATGGGTTGCGGCCGGACCGGCCCGTTCTTCTCCTTCGAATCGGCCGGTATCACCCCCGATATCGTGACGCTGTCCAAGTCTGTCGGCGGTTACGGCCTGCCGATGGCGTTGGTGCTGTTCAAGCCGGAGCACGACGTGTGGTCACCCGGTGAGCACAACGGCACCTTCCGCGGTAACAATCCGTCTTTCACCACCGCGCAGGTGGCGCTGGAGCACTTCTGGTCCGATGATGTACTGGAGAAGTCCACCCTCGTCAAGGGCAAGCGGGTGGCCACGGCGCTCGAGGAGATCGCCGGGGCCGTTCCGGGGGTGTCCACTCGGGGCCGTGGCCTGGTGCACGGGCTGGTCTTCGACGACGCCTCGCAGGCCGGGAAGGTCTGCCAGGTCGCGTTCGAGCGTGGCCTGCTGGCCGAGACCTCGGGTGCGTCCGACGAAGTCGTCAAACTGCTCCCGCCGCTGACGATCGCCGACGACGAACTGGACCAGGGCCTGCACATTCTGAGCGACGCCGTCGAAACCGTTTGCAGCTGAAAGGAAAAAGACTACCGATGATCGTGCGCACCACCGAGGAGATCACCGGCACCCACCGCGATGTCGGCGCCGAGAACTGGCGGAGCAAGCGGATCGTGCTGGGCGGTGATGGAGTCGGATTTTCGTTTCACGAGACGACCATCGAAGCCGGTACCTCTCACGTCTTCCACTATCAGAACCATGTGGAAGCGGTCTGGCTGGTCGAGGGTGAAGGCACCCTCCACGACCTGACCAACGACCGCACCTACGACCTCGCCCCGGGCACCATGTACCTGCTCGACGGGCACGAAAAGCACGAGGTGCGGACCCGGACACGGATGCGGATGCTGTGCGTGTTCAATCCTCCTGTCACGGGGCAGGAGGTGCACGACGAGAACGGCGTTTATCCGTTGATCGCCGTTCCGGCCGACTGAGAGGAAGGACGAACGACGTTGGTAGACAATCGGATCGATCGCTATCCGACCAGAACCGCCGAGCGTCTGCCGCTGCAGGAGCGGCACGACGCGACTGTGTGGGGCCGGATCGGCAACGCGGAGCTGGCTGCGTTCGATACCGACGGTTTCGCGATCATGGATCGTTTGCTGACCCCCGAGGAGGTAGCCGAGTACGCCGCCGAGATCGACCGGCTGGCAAGCGATCCTGATCTGCGGGGTGATGACCGGCTCATCGTGGAGAAATCGTCGCAGCAGGTGCGCTCGGTTTTCGAGGTGCACAAACTGAGTCCGGTGGTGGCGGAGCTGGTGCGGGAACCACGGGTCGTGGACCTGGCCCGGCAGGTACTGGGATCGGATGTGTACATCCACCAGAGCCGGGTCAACTATCTACCCGGATTCGGCACCGGTTTCTATTGGCATTCCGATTTCGAGACCTGGCATGCCGAGGACGGCATGCCCTCGCCTCGGGCGGTGAGCCTGTCCATCGCGTTGACCGACAACTACCCGTACAACGGCAGCCTGATGGTGATGCCGGGGTCGCACCGGACGTTCGTGCCCTGCCAGGGCGCGACGCCGGCGGACAACTATCGGGAGTCGTTGCGTGAGCAGGAGACCGGAGTGCCGACCAAGGCCGATATCACCGACCTGGCCCATAAGTACGGGATAACCCAGTTCACCGGTGCGGCCGGTTCGGCGCTACTGTTCGATTCGAATATCATGCACGCGTCGGGCAACAACATCACGCCATTCCCGCGGTCGAATATCTTCCTGGTGTTCAACAGTGTCGAGAACACGCTGGAGAAACCGTTCGCCGCGCCGGCCCGGCGGCCGGCGTATATCGCCGATCGCGAGTTCACGCCGGTGTAGACGGGACACTTGCCCAGGACGACGGGGACGAATCCATTCGGGGTTCGTCCCCGTCGTCGTGTCCGGGTCAGTGGCGCGCGGTGCCCCGGCCGGGATCGCGCGTGCCGTGCAGCCGTCGATAGAGCGTGAGCCACGCGTCCGGCGGCACCAGGCCCACCGGCGCGTCGGTCGGTATCGCGGCGGCGGCGCACGCCGCGGCGACCACGCGCGCGGGGTGGACGCGACGCAACGAGGCGGCGAGCGACCCGCCGACGCCGGAGAAGCCGAGTTCGACCAGGCGCCGGTACTGCGCGTGGGACGCGGCGGGCAGGAGCGGAGTGGGACGCCGCGCGATGTGCAGCACCGCCCCGTCCACCTGCGGAATCGGGAAGAACTCCCGGCGGTCGATGCGGTCGCCCAGCGTCAGTTCCGACTCCGGCCAGTGGGTGACGGTCAATTTGGTCCATCGGCCGTAGTCGCCGCTGTGCTTACGTGCGAATTCGTATTGGGTGAGCAGTGTCGCCGAGGTCAGCCGCGGCGCGGCCAGGCACCAGCGCACGATATCGGTGCTCACCGCGAAGGGGATGTTGGCAACCACGGCGAACGGTTCGCGCGGTGCGACGACCGAGCGGAAATCCTGGTTCCGCACGTGGATACGGCGGTCACCGCCGTACCGGACGGCGAGCCGGCGGGCATAGTGCGGGTCCTTCTCGTAGGCCACCACCCGGGCCGCGGCGGGGAGTAGATGGCGGGTGAGCATACCGTCCCCGGGACCGATCTCGAGGACGAGATCGTCGCGGCCGATACCGGAGGCCCGCACGATACGGCGAGCGATCCGGGGGTCGGTGAGAAAATTCTGGGACAGCCGCTTGCGGGTCGCGGACGTGCGGGCACGCGGACCCTGGGCAGGGCGGGACATGGGATCCTCCGAGGAGTGGGCCGAATCGACAGACGCTGATTCGCCCGGACCCATGCCGGGGCAGGAGGCGGCGCGCAGTGGCGCCGAACGATCGCGACGGCGCCGGTTCGAGTGAACCGGCGCCGTTTACCGCCGAGCGGTCCCGCGATGGGGACTGCCCGGATCGGTCAGCGGAGTGTGGGGTGCACCGGCAGAGTCCGAGCTGCCGTGCGCTGCCGGATGTAATGCGCGCCGACCGCGCACACTCCGTTGCTGCCCAAAGATCCCATGGGGCCTTACCCTAGGCAGGCCCGGCGGACCGGTCCACCGAATTTCGGGTGCCGCCGGCCGCCGGGCCCGCAGGCTCGTCGCCGCGAGAGATCAGGCGGTTTCCGCGCCCTGCGGGCACGGTATGTCGTGCCGCCGGCCGGGCAGGGCGCCCGGTTCCGCGAGCCCGGGCTCGACCGGGGCGACCGGGCCCGCCGCGCCGGTCGTCGCCGCGGCCTCCGCACCGGCGCGGAAGCTACGGCTCAGTCGCCGGTAGTGCCGGCTGCTCAGCGCGTAGCCGGTGAAGAGTAGACCGAGCAGACCCAGCAGTACGAAGACCAGTGCCATACCGCGGGCCTCGCCGGTGCCGAACCAGCCGCCGATCGAGCGGGCGCCCGGTCCGGTGGTCATGAACGGGATGAAGAAGAACTGGGTCAGCGGGCTGACCAGGAACGCGGTGAGCGGCGAGGCGGCCTGTTCGACGCTCTGCGCGAAGCCGAAGACCCGGCCCTGGCGCTGATAGGGCACAACCTTCTGCAGCACGGTTTGCTCCGCGGCCTCCGCGAACGGCATGAGCACCATGAACACGGCCATTCCGCCGATCAGCAGCAGGACGGAATCCTGGATCGGGAAGATCAGCATGACCGCCCACAGGGCCAGATTGACGAGCAGGATCAACCGCACCGGGTTCGATGACGTCCCGGTGCGGGCCACCAGCAGCCCGCCGACGATCATCACCGCGCTGAGCGCTCCCCAGATGACGCCCCACGCCTGGACCGACATCATCGACAGCGCGTACGGGTCCATCAGGGCCATGAGCCCGCCGAACAGCAGGTTGTTCAACGCCGAGAACACGATCAGCGGGACCATACCGGGGATCCCGCGGATGACCCGGACGGTCCCGCGCAGATCGACCCGTTGCGGTTCGCCCGCGGCGGCGGCCTGGGCCAGCGATTCCGGCAGTATCAATCCGCGCAGGTGCACCACCGCGACGGTGAGCACGACGACGGCCAGTACCAGCACGCCCAGCATGCCGTTCCAGCCCACCAGCAGCGCACTGGCCACCGAGGTGACCAGGTGGGAGATACCGGTCGTCGTCCCGACCAGCCCGTTGGCCCGATCCCGGTGGCGTTCGTCGAACATGGCGGTGACCACGGTGGGCAGCGCGATCGTGCGCAGACTACCGGCGATCACCCCGCTCATCGCGAGAACCACGAAGACCCACAGCCGGACACTCGCCGGATCACGCCATTCCTCGGCCGGGGTGATCGAATAGTAGACCAGCGCGACGGCATAGATTCCCAGCGAGACAAGCGCGGACACCTGCATAACGCTCTTCTTGCGGTGGTGGTCGACGATGCTGCCGAACCACACCCCGGTGCCGGCCATGGCGACCAGGAAGATGCCGGCGATCATCCCGGTGGCGAAGACCGATCGGGTCTCCAGGTACACGAAGAATGTGATGCCGAACCAGACGGTGAAGTTGATGAACGACACCAGCAGCACGTTCACCAGTAGTTGCGCGAAGGTTCGCACGGTGGGGTCGCCGAAATCGAGACGGGCCGCGGGCTCGGCGGCGGAGCGCCGGGTGGATTCCATAGTCATGTACTCAACAACCTCGACATTGGTTCAGGTCAAGGGGTGACCTGCCGGAAGTATCACCACCTCTGACCGCCGCCGCCACCGAAAATGAGCGCTGCCCGCGGAACTGCCCGCTCGGTGGCGCTCACCGGCCCGCGGTCGGCACTGCGAAGGAGTCGGTGATCTGGGCGGCATTGGCGAGGACCTCTTCGGCGACGGCCTGGGTCCGCCACATCCGCGCCTCGGGGACGGCGCCGCGCTGCTCGAGCAGATCGGCGAGGCATGCCATGGCTCGGATGTGCCGGCGCCCGGCCGCGACCCGCCACCAGCGTTGCGCGGCATCGAATTCGTCGTGCCGGTAGTAGAGAGCGCCCAGATCGTAGGCGGCGTCCAGATGCCCGGCATCGGCGGCTTCGGCCCACCACCGCGCGGCCTGCTCGTCGTCTCCCGCCGCGCACCGCGCCGCGCCCAGATCGTAGAGCCGGTCCGGGCTGCCGGTGGCGGCTGCGCTGTTGTCGGCTGGAAACGGGGCGAGTGAACCGTCGGCGATGGTATCGGCCGCCGAGGATTCGTCGCCGGTGGCCGTCGGTTCATCCTCCGGGATGCCGTGGGCTGCTCGCGACACGGTGAAATAGGCGGCGGGCAGGGGGAATACGGACGGTTCGCCGCCGGTGCGCGGCTCCCGGACCGGTTCCGGGCCGTAATCCGGCAGGTCTGCCCCGCTGATCACCGGGACCAGGCCGGTCTGGTCCGGCGAGTCGGCCCAGCCGTGGGTGGCGGCCGGATCGGCGTCCGTATTGTTCTCGGAGGTCCGCAGATACCACTGTTCGGGGCCGGTGAGCAGCGTCGCCGGACCGGAAAACGTGAGCGCGGGCAGGGGGTCGGGGACCGGTTCGTCGAACAGGGACGAGTAGTCGAAGAATTCGTCGATGCCTTCCAAGGGCTCGATGAGAATATCGGCACCGCCGACGTCCGGAGAATGCAGGACCAGATCCGCGAGACTGCACGGGTAGCCTTCCGGTTCGCCGCTGTCCGCGACCGGGTGCCCGGCGCCCGCGGCGCGATGTCCCGGGCCGGCGGGGACCGTGGTCGTACCGCCGGCGGCCGGGCGCGAAATCCTTCCCCCGCCGGACGCGTCGCGCGTGGCGGGCACGGATACCGACGGTACGATGCCTGTCCCCGGAGTGGACAGCCGCGGATTCGGAATTAGCGGGGTACTGCGGACCTCGACCACCAGATCCGCGAAATGCGGTGGCCCCTCGCCCATACTGCACCACAGCACGGTGCGGTCGTTATCGGTGCGTTCGACCACGATGCCGTAGTTTCCCGACCAGGACCGCGCTTCCCCGGTGGCATCGGCCCAGACCGGGGTCAGTACGAAGAGCGTGCCGGGGGAGTTCGCGGTCAGATCGAAGGTGATCCCCCGCTCCAGGGCGTCGCGCCAGATGTCGACACCGGCCAGCCGGCGACCGTCGATATCGATGTACCCGTCCACCATGGACAGACCGATGCCGACACCGGTCAGCCCGGCGGGCGGCGTGGCCGACAGCAGGGTGACCGTGAGTGCCGCTGTCGTGGTGGACAACTGCTCGCTGTAGAGCGGGTGGACCGTGGTGCCCTCCCAGTCGATCGGTTCGGCGCTGCGATAGCGGAACGCCAGGGCCGGATCATCGGTCAGGGGGTCCGTCGGGGCCCCGGTGGCGGTCGGCGTGTCGAGCGTGTCGCCCGCCAGCAACGGTGTGGCATCGAGGCGCATCCGGCGTAGATACCTCGGTAGTTGTCCGGCACGCGGTGCCGAAGCGGGCATATCAGCCTGCGACGGAACAACTCCGGTTGACGACGATACCGGATCGAACATATCCTGCCCCGCCTTTCCCACCGCTCCCGTTGACCCCGCAGCAATGCGGTGGCTATACCGTACTAGCCGGATCCCTCGCGCGGGGGCCGATTTGATGGGCGACAATACGTTCGTCTGCCCGATCTCGAGTTCCGGCGTTCGGTACGGGCCGTCGACCGTCGTGGAGGGCGGTGGAACGGCCCGGAGGTGGTGGCGGTCGATGGACCGGTGGCTCCGGGTGGTGTGGGGCACATGCCTCGTGGCGCGAAAGCGATATTTATGTGTAACCGACGGTTACACATAAATCGAATGCTCGGAACGGGGATGGAGGGGCCGAGAACCGGCGAATACCGATACTTTACACCAGGCGAAACTCCGTGTCGTCCTAGCGGCCGGAGTCCGCCGCGCGACAGCTCCGGCAACGCTCGTCCGATGGTCACCGCGTCGTCATCCGGGCGCCACGGGGTGGTCGCCCGGGTGCGAGATCCATAAAACATGGACACCACACGCAGGCGCTTCCTCGCTGGGGGCGCCGCGGCGTCCCTGCTGCTCGCCGGAACGACGGCGGCGGGCAGCGCGCGGTTCCGGGCGCCCCGGCTCCTGGGTGATCCGTTCACGCTGGGGGTCGCCTCCGGTGAGCCCGCCCCCGACGGGGTGGTCCTGTGGACGCGGCTGGTTCCCGACCCCGGCGCCCCGGACGGTTCGGGTGGGATGAGCCGCGCGCCGGTGACCGTCGACTACGAAGTCGCCCACGACGACCGGTTCCGGCAGGTCGTGCACCGCGGTGCCGTCGTCGCCGACCGTGCCCTGGGACATTCGGTGCATCCGGAGGTCCGCGGCCTCGAACCGGCCCGCTGGTACTACTACCGCTTCCGGGCCGGGCCGGCGATCTCCCCGACCGGCCGCACCCGGACCGCGCCCGCGGCCGGGCATCCGGTCCACCGGTTGCGCTTCGCGATAGCCTCCTGCCAGGCATGGAACGATGGGCACTACACGGCCTACGACCATATGGCCGCGGAAGACCTGGACCTCGTCGTGCACCTCGGCGATTACCTCTACGAATATCCGATCGCACGTGGCCGCCCGGGCACCCCGATCGAACCCGGGCTGCGCCACGAGCCACGCGACCTCGCCGGCTATCGAATGCATTACGCCTGGTACAAAGCCGATCCCGCCCTGCTCCGCGCGCACGCCGCGTTCCCGTGGCTGATCACCATGGATGATCACGAACTGGCCGACGATTGGGCGGGCGAGGCGGCACGCGTATCGGTGGATCGCGATCGGCTGGCGCCGATCTTCCGGGCCCGCCGGGCGGCGGCGTTCCAGGCGATGTACGAACATCAGCCGCTGCGCCTGGCGCAGATGCCCGCCGGTCCGCGGATCCGGATGCACCGGCGCTACCGATTCGGCGATCTGGCCGAGTTCACGATGCTGGACACCCGCCAGTTCCGTCGTGGTGACTCGATACTCGGAGCGCGCCAGCGGGACTGGCTGGTGGCCGGTTTCGCGAACTCCGCCGCGCGCTGGCAGGTTCTGGGTAATCAGGTGGTGCTCGGTCGCACCGATCACGATGCCGGGTCCGCCGCGGTGCTGTCCGCCGACGCCTGGGACGGCTATCCCGCCGAACGTGCTGCCGTGCTGGCCGCCGCCGCGCGGTCGGTGCGCAACCTGGTGGTGCTCACCGGCGACCGGCACGAGAACTACGCCGCCGATCTACGGGCCGACCCCGTCGACCCCCGTACCCCGGTGGTGGCGGCGGAGTTCACCGGAACCTCGATCACCAGTGGCGGCGACGGTATCGATATCGGCGGTCGCGGCACCGAACTGCTCGCCGCCAATCCCGATCTGAAGTTCTGCAACGGGCAGCGCGGTTACCTCCGGGTCGAGGTGGACGCGCAGGAATGGCGCACCGACTTCCGGGTGCTGCCCTATGTGAGCCGTCCGGGTGCGCCGATCTCGACCCGCGCCTCCTACGTGGTCGAGGACGCGGTGCCGGGGGTGCGTCCGGCCTGGGACCACCGACCGCCGTCCAGGCCGGCGGCGCGGCAGGGGACGGCCGGCTCAGCGGCCGGCGGGCAGCCGGAGGATGCGCGATGAACAGCGGCCACCGGGTCAGAGGACGGTCATGCCCGGGGTGGGCGGGAAGGTGACCGGGAGGGCGGTGAGCGCCCGCTGGAACGGTCCCGGGCGCCAAACCGGTTCGTCCGGGCCGAATGCCGGGCGGAGATCCGGCAGGGCGTCCAGCAACTGGTCGACGGCCTCTTCGGCGAGCAGGTAGGAGATGGACCGAGCCTGCGCCGGGCAGGCGTGCGCGCCGGCGCCCCAGGCCAGATCCGTGCCGTGACCCGGATGGTGGGCGGCCGTGCGTTCGGGATCGTCGTGGCAGGCCGCCGGACTGACGAGTACCGGCTGATCGGCGGGCAGCCACACATCCTCGATCAGCACCGGAAGCGGGGGATAGACGATGCTGTGATGTGCCAGCGGCGGGTCGGTCGCCAGCACCTCCTCCAGCGCCGCCCTGGTGGGCGGTGCGAAGCCCACCTGGTTGGTCGTGAACCGCGGGTCGAGGAGTATCAGCAGCAGCGTGTTGGCGATGAGATCACGGGTCGGCTCGACCCCCGCCTGATAGACGGCGAGCAGTTGGTCGACCAGTTCGGCGTCCGACAGTTGCGCCGGATGCTCGAGGAGGCGGGTGGTGATGTCGTCACCGGGTTCGGCGCGTTTGGCCGCGACGAGTTCGGCGAGGGCGGCCTCGGCCGCGGCCTCGGCGTCCTCGTCGGTGCGCATAGCGAATACGGCGGTGAGCGCCGGCGTCAGCCGGTCGGCGAGGGCGGGTGGGCAACCGACCGATTCGCCGAGCACCCGGAACACCAGCGGGGTGACGTACCGGTCGAGGAGATCGGCGCCGCCGGCGGCGCAGAACTCGTTGATCAGGTCGACCGCCGCCCGTGCGGTCATCGCGCGCAGCGCGTGCGGATCGAGACCGGCGAGCGCCGCGACCGTCACCGAACGATAGCGCTCGTGCTCGGTATCGTCGGTGCGCAGCGTATTCGGGCGATGGCGCATCATCGCGACGATGGGCAGGCCCGCGGGTACCTTCTGCTGCCAGGCGCGCGGGTCGGCCGGGAAATGAGTGGGATCGGCGAGGATGCGCAGGGCGGTGCGATAGCCGAGGACCAGGGTGGCGGGTACCCCGGGGGCGAGGTCCACCGGGGCCAGCGATCCGTACCGGGCGCGCATCCGCCGGTAGCAGCCGTGTGGATCGGCGGCGAACTCGTCGGTGTAGAGGGGGATCCGGGACGCGCTGGTCTCGGCGGCGGCGTGTCTACCGCGTCTGTGCGCCGGCTGCAGCCGGTTCGGCCTTGTCACTCGAGGTACCCCCTGAGGTCGTGCGCCCGGTAACCGGGCGCGACTGTTTACCGGCCGCAGCGGGTTCCCCTGCTCGAAAGCGCTCGGCTGGTACGCCTTTCGCGTCTGGCGAGAGATGATACCCAGGCCGTTGCGGAAGTGTATGGGAACCGCCCGGCGTTTCGGCCTCGTCTGCCCGGTCCCGCCGCGGGGCGCCGGTGATCAGTTCTCCCTCGCCTCGACCGGTGTCACCACCCGGCCGACATCGCGTTTCACGATGCGGTCGGCGCAATCGAATACCGGTCGTCATGGGTGATCACGACAACCGTTTTCCCGTGCCCTCGCGACCCGTCCAGGATCTCCCGGTAGAGGACCTCGCGGAACCGGGGCTCCCGGTCGGCCGCCCATTCGTCGAACACGTAGATCGGACGGTCCTCGAGCAGCGCGGTAAGCAGCGCCAGTCGTTTGCGCTGACCTCGGGACAGCGTGAGGGTGGACCACCGGCCGTCCCGCACCTCGACCTTGTCGGTGAGCTGCAGTTCCGCCAGGTAACACCGCACCTCGTCGTCGATATCCGGTCGGTCGAGCCGAGGTAGTTCTCGAAGAGATGGAAATCGGTGCACACCGCCGCGGAATGTCGCCGGAACCATTCGATATCAGCTCGAGGCAGATCGCCATCGCTTTCCTGTCCGGGTGGGCACGGGCATAGTCGACCGCGGTGCGGATGCCGTTCATGGCGGCGCAGCGCACCCACGGTGCCCGGCGGCGGGTTTCGGCCCGGTGCGTGGCGCGGCTAGAGACCGCGGGTGGCCGGCCGCGGAGTGGCTCGGAGTTCGAGGGCGACCAGCAGGTCCACCAGATCGGTGACACTTCGGATATTGCGGCCGGTGAGTTGCTGGATGCGCCGCAGCCGGTATTTGGCGGTGTTGTGGTGGATGCGCAGGGCCTCGGCCGCCTCGCGCAGGTTCATATCGGCGTCGGCGAACGCGCGGATGGTGTCCGCGAGGACCGCGCCCTTGGCCTGATCATCGGTGAGCGTCCGAGCGATCCGTGGATCGACCAGGTTGCGTGCGGTCTCGTCGGAGCGCAGCACCAGGTACCGGAACGGGCTCAACTCCGGCAGTGCCAGCACTCCGCCGTCATCCGGGAGCAGGTCGAGCGCGGCGCGGGCCTCCTGCCGGGCGCGGGGCAGGGACTCGACCCCGGCGCTGACGGTGCTGACGCCGACGGCGGTCGTGATCCCCTCACCGGTAAGGGTTTCGTGGGTGCGTTTCAGCCGCGCGCACAGCTCCTCGGCGGTCCCGGTGCGGCCGAGGGCGGCGACGGCGACGATCTCGGGGGCGCGGGTGCCGGCGTCGCGGACCACCGCCAGCGTGCGGTGTCCGTTGACCGTGGTACGGGCGAGTGCGACGGAGACGCGGTGCGCGGCCTCGGTGCCGGTGGTGTCGGCGCGGTGTTCCCGGTTACCGCACACCGCCGCGGTGACGACGACGAGGCGGTCGGGATGGGCCACCCCGATCCCGTGCGTGGCCGCGGTGGCCGGAAGCGGCCCGCGATCGGGCAGCGTGCCGTCGAGCAGGCATTCCAGTAGTTCGCGGTCGTCGCGGCCCGCGTCGGCCGAGCGGTGCCGCTGGAATTCCAGATACGCATGGGTGGCCTGGGTGCTCACCAGATCGCAATACCGGGTCAGCGGCAGGACCATCGACAGGGTCGCCTCCCGGGCGTCCGGTGCGTCGCCGGCGTGGGCGACCAGCGACTTCCAGAACGTCTGCTGGCCGAGGCGGAACGCGGTGATGTAGTCGGTCAGCGGCAGCCCGGCACGGGCCCGGCGCACCGCCGCGCGCCGGGTATCGGCGAGATCGGCGGCGGTGACGCGGCGGGTGGCCAGTAGCGCGCCCAGTCCGGTACGGCACAGCCGGGCGACCTGCTCGTGCACATCGGTGTGGAATTCGGCGTCGCGGCCGGTGTATCCGGGGAGTTGCGCGAGTATCGCGGAAAGACCCAGGTCGGCGATTTCGTCGGCGCGTTCGTAGATACTGCCGGCGATCCGGGTGCGCTCGATGCGCACCCGCTCGGGAAGTGGGCTGTCGACCGTCTGTGATCCAGCTGACATAGGGGGATCGTCCACGGCCGCGCGGCGAAAGTCAACACGAACGGGTGTTTGTATCAAATTATGCCCAGTTCGTTTGTTCGCGGTGGACAACTCCGCCGTCGATAATTGGGACGCGGAGGCTGATGTGTTTCATTCTGGCCGCTCTTACGCTGACCTCACCCATAGCCGGTCCGGCGGACTGTGCTCTGTCACACAGGATTTCGCTCACGCTCACATCATCCGGAGGAACTGTGCTCGACATATCCGGCCTCACCGTCCGATTCGGCGGTATCACAGCCCTCGACGATGTCGGATTCGCCGTGGACACCGGGGCGATGCTGGGCCTCATCGGCCCCAACGGCGCCGGGAAGACCACCCTGTTCAACTGCCTGACCAGGCGTTGTGCCCCCACCTCCGGAACGGTGAGCTATCAGGGCACCGATCTGCTGACCGTGCGCCCCGACCGCCTGACCGGGCTCGGCATCGCCCGCACTTTCCAGAACCTGGGGCTCTTCACCCGTATGTCCGTGCGGGACAACGTGCTCGTCGGTGCGCACCACCGTGCCCGCGCGGGTTTCCTCGGCGCCGGACTCTTCCTCCCGGCCGTCCGATCCGAGGAGCGCCGGCTACGTGCCCAGGTGGACGGTTTGCTCGAACGCCTCGAGTTGCGCGAGGTCGCCGACCATCCCGCGGCCGGACTGCCTTTCGGCACGCTCAAACGCATCGAACTGGCCCGGGCACTGGCCGCCGGACCCCGGCTGCTGCTGCTCGACGAACCCGTCAACGGGCTGAGTCACGGGGAGGTCGGCGTGTTCGCCGAGCTGCTCGCCGGGCTGCGCCTCGATTTCGATCTCACCGTGCTCGTGGTCGAACACCATATGGGTTTCGTGATGGGGCTCTGTGAGCGCGTCGTCTGCCTGGATTTCGGCCGGGTCATCGCCGACGGCGCGCCGACGGCGGTCCAGCGCGACCCCGCCGTCGTCGCGGCCTACCTGGGGACGGCGGCATGAACGCCGAACCCCTGCTCACCGTCACCGATCTCACCGCGGGGTACGGCGCGGCCCGGGTACTGCACGGCATCGGGCTGTCGATCGCCGAGGGGGAGGTGTGTGCCGTACTCGGGCCCAACGGCGCCGGGAAGACGACCCTGCTCCGCGCGCTCAGCGGGATGATCGCGGTCCGTGGATCGGTGACCCTGGCGGGTACCGAGGTCGCGGGCCGGGCGCCGGAGAAACTGGCGCGGATGGGGGTGGCGCACGTCCCGGAGGGGCGCGGCACCTTCGCCCCGCTCACCGTGGCGGAGAACCTGCGCCTGGGCGGCTACGCCCGGCGCGACCGCGCCGGTGTCGAAGCCGATCTGCGCCGGGTCCTCGGCTACTTCCCGGTCCTACGCGAGCGGTTGCGCGATACAGCGGGTCAGCTGTCCGGCGGACAGCAGCAGATGCTGGCCCTCGCCCGCGCCCTCCTGTCCAGACCCCGGCTGCTGCTCCTGGACGAACCCTCGCTCGGACTCGCGCCGCTGGTGACCCAGGAGCTCTTCCGCATCGTGGGGGATATCAACGCGGCGGAACGCACCACCGTGATCGTGGTCGAGCAGAACGCCGCGCTGGCCCTGCGTACCGCGCACCGGGCCTACGTACTGGAGAGCGGGCGGATCGTGCTGGCCGGCAGCGCTGCCGAGATCGCGGCGAACGACCAGGTCGCACAGTCCTACCTGGGATATCGGGTGGGACCGTGACCGGATTCGCGCAACAGATCGTCGAAGGCCTCAGCGCCGGCGCCCTCTACGCCGGAATGGCGCTGGCGCTCGTCCTCATCTACCGGTTCACCGGCATCGTCAACTTCGCGCAGGGCGAACTGGCCATGTTCTCGGCCTTCCTGGCCTGGCAGCTGGTCGAGAACGGGATGCCGTTCTGGGCTGCGCTGCCCATCACCGTCGCCATATCCTTCGCCGGCGGCATGCTCATCGAGCGGATCGTCATCCGGCCGGTCGAGGGAGCCCCGGAACTCACCCTCGTGATCGTCACCGTCGGACTGTTCTTCTTCGTCAACGCGGCCGCGGGCTGGATCTGGTCGTATCAGCTGAAATCGTTTCCCAACCCGTTCCCGGACGGGTCGCTGCGGATGGGCGGTGTCACCGCCGGCTACGGCAGCCTCGGCGTTCTGGTCGTGGTGGCGGTGGTGATGACACTGCTGTACCTGCTGTTCCGGTACACCCGGATCGGCCTGGCGATGCGGGCGGTGGCCGCGAACCCGCAATCCGCGCGGCTGGTGGGTATCGGGGTCGGCACCGTACTCGCGCTCGGCTGGGGTCTGGCCGCCGCCGTCGGCGCGGTCTCGGGCGTGCTCTCGGCGCCACTGCTGTTCCTGGAACCCAACATGATGGGCGGGGTCCTCATCTACGCCTTCGCGGCGGCCACTCTCGGTGGATTCGACAGTCCCGGCGGGGCGGTGGCCGGCGGACTGATCGTCGGTGTCGCGGAAACCCTGGCCGGCGCCTATCTCGACGTGATCGGCACCGAACTGAAGATCGGTGTCCCGCTGATGATCATCCTCGGCGTGCTGCTGCTGCGGCCGCAGGGACTGTTCGGCACCGCGACGGTGGAAAGGGTATGAGCGATATGGGAACTCGTCACTCCACCGTGGGAGCGGATCGGGCGGCTCCGGCCCCGGATCGGGCGGTGCCGCGCGTCCGGGCGAGGCGGATCGGTACGTCCTGGCCTGCCGCGGCGGTGCTGCTGGCGGCCGCCTGCTGGGCGCCGTTCGAGCTGGCCCCGTTCCATACCTTCCAGCTGTCGCTGGCCATGGTCTACGCGGTCGCGCTGCTCGGGCTGAATCTGCTGGTGGGGCATACCGGGCAGATATCACTGGGCCACGGCGCGTTCTTCGCGGTCGGCGCCTACACCGCGGCGGTCATGATGGACCGCTGGGACCTTCCGTATGCGGTGGCCCTGCCGGCCGCGGCCGCGGTGGCCTTCGTCCTCGGCCTCGCGCTCGGTGTTCCGGCGTTGCGGTTGCGCGGACTGTACCTCGCCCTCGTCACGCTGGCGATCGCGATCTTCCTGGTTCCACTGCTCAAACGGTTCGAATCGGTGACCGGCGGATCCATGGGCCTGACCCTGGACACACCGCGGCCGCCGACCTGGAGCGGCCTGGCCGAGGACCAGTGGCTGTACTTCCTGGCGCTCGCGGTCACTGTGGTGAGCTACCTGCTGGTCGCCGGGCTGCTGCGGTCCCGGGTGGGCCGGGCGTTGCACGCGGTGCGGGACAACGAGATCGCGGCCGAGGTGATGGGGGTGCGACCGGCGTTCTACAAGACCCTGGCCTTCGCCTGGGGCGCGATGTTCGCCGGGGTCGCCGGCTGTGTCCACATCTGGGTGATCGGTTACGTCTCACCGGATTCGTTCACCCTCACCCTCTCCATCACGCTGCTCGCGGGGCTCGTCGTCGGCGGTCTCGGCGGGCACTGGGGGCCGCTGCTGGGCGGCCTGTTCGTCATGTACGTCCCGAATATCGCCCAGGACGTCAATCAGGCCGCGCCGGGAGTGGTCTTCGGACTACTGATCATCGCGGTCATGTACCTCGCGCCGAATGGAGCGGCCGGACTCGTCGGCCGGGCGGCGCACTGGCTCGGACACCGAGCAGGGAAAGGAAGATCCCATGCGCACTAGAGCGATACAGGCTGTGGCCGTCGCGGCCGCGGTACTGTTCGCGGTCGCCGGCTGCGGTGACCGCGAGGAGGCCGGCGGCCCCGTGGCCTCCGGTGACTGCCGCGGGCAGCAGACCACGGGGCTCACCGAGACCGGTATGAAGCTGGGCGGTGTGTTCCCGCTGTCCGGTCCCGCGTCGGCCTATGCCGAACTCCCCAAGGGGATTCAGGCCTACTTCGACTACATCAACGCCGAACAGGGCGGGATCGACGGGCGCCGGGTCGAGTACCTGCTGCGCGATGACGGCTACCAGCCGCCCAAGACCGTGGAGGAGACCCGGCGGCTGGTCGAGCAGGACGAGGTGTTCGCGGTTCTGTCCACCCTCGGCACGCCCACGTCGGCGGCCGTCTGGGACTACTTGAACCAGCGCGAGGTCCCGCAGATCTTCGTGGCGGGTGGTGCCACGCAATGGGGTGTGGGCGACGCGCACCCGTGGACCATCGGCTGGCAGCCCAGCTACCGCGCGGAAGGGCAGGTGTTCGCCCGGTATGTGCGGGAGCGGAAACCGGACGCGACCGTCGCCGTCCTCTACCAGAACGACGATTTCGGCAAGGATCTGCTGGCCAGCTTCACCGAGGCCACCGCGGGCAGCGGGGTCCGGGTGATCGCCGAACAGAGCTACGAGGTCACCGACCCCACGGTCGATCCGCAGCTGCGCAATCTCGCCGGTTCGAACGCCGATGTGCTGCTGAACTTCGCGACCCCGAAGTTCGCCGCCCAGACCCTGGCGGCCGACGCGCGCAATCCCGAATGGAATCCGCTGCACATCCTCACCCAGGTCTCCAGCACCATGAGCGTGCTCGCTCCGGTCGGTTTTCCGAATGTGCAGAACGTCGTCACCTCGGTGTTCGTCAAGGACCCGGCCGATCCGCAGTGGGCCGGCGATCCCGGGATGAAGCTGTACCGGGACAAGGTGGCCCGGTACCAGCCCGGCGCCGACCCCGCCGACGGTTACACCCTCGTGGGCTGGGCCATGGCCCAGAGCTTCCACAAGACATTCGACGCCGCGTCCTGCAAGACCCGCGAGGGGCTGCGCGACGCCATGCGCTCGCTCGACGATGTCGCGATCGATCTGCTGCTGCCCGGGATCACCCTGCGCACCGGCGACGGCGACGGATTCCCCATGGAGGCCATGCGGATCCAGCGGTTCGAAGGGGACCGCTGGGTGCTCGCCGGCGATCTCGTCGACACCGCGGGCCGGTGACCCCCGCCCACCGATACGTCCGCGGCGCGATCCGGCGCCGGCGGCCCGCCTCGATCAAGTGATGAGGACATACACCATGAAATTCCGAACCAGCGTAGCGACGGCCGCGGTAGCGGTGGCCTCCCTCGGCGCGGCGGCCACCCCGGCCTACGCCCAGCCCGCGCCCGTACCGCGGGAACTCACCTACGAGATCACCCAGGAGGGTGCCTCCGCGGTGGTGGACACGAACGGGAAATGGCAGCAGGCGGGTGACCAGCTGATCCTGAAGGCCGTCGACGACACACCGCTGACCACGGTCCCGCTGACCTACCGCAAGGACGGTCTCGCCTACCCGATCGCGGCCCGGATCGACGGCGGCATCGCGGTGCTCACCCCGCAGCGCGACCGCGGCGTCCCGGTGGCGCCGGTGCACGCACCGGTGATCACTCCCGAGCAGGCGGGTACGGAGATCGCCGAGCAGTTCACCCCGCGGGATCTGCAGGCGCTGGGTGTGTTCACCCAGCGCGCGACCATGAGCGCCGCCATCGCCGGAGCGATCGGCGCGGTGCTCGGCGGCAGCCTCGGCTGTGTCCTGGGCGCCGCGACCGGCGCGCTGGTGTCCAGCCCGATCGCCCTGCTGCTGGTGCCGTTCGTCGGGGCCACCATCGGCGGCTGCGTGGCGGGCGCGGCGACACTCGGCGCCGCGGGCGGCATCATCGGCGCCTTCCTCATCGGCGGTCCGGTCGCCGTATTCGCTGCCTTCCAGTACTTCTCGACCATTCTGTCGCCGTGCCCGCCGGAGCATCCGGCCTGCCGGCCCAGTACGCCGTAGGGCGGCCGGAGTAGTAACACTCGGCCGGCTCGTTCCGGAAGACGGAACGGGCCGGCCGTCGCGGTGTATGTCAGCGCCATCCCGTCGCGTACTGCAATCCCAGCGCGGACACCGCGAGCGTCACCGTGAGGACGGCGCCGAACAGCAGCGGGCGCGGTCCGGCCGCGCGCAGTCGCCGCCAGGTGAGCGAGGTGCCGATCGCGGCGAGGACCGCGGCGACGAGCCAGGTACTGAGGCCGGTGAGCCCGTCGGTCCAGCCGACCGGCGGCACGCCGATCCCGGCGACGATCGATGCCGCGGCGAACAGCACGACGAACAGCGGAACACTGCGCCACAGCGGAGCGCGCGGTGCCGACGGCGCGGCGCGGCGGGCGGACAGGTGCAGGCCGAGACACAGCGGGACGATCATCAGGCTGCGCACCAGTTTCACGATCACCGCGAAACTCGCCGCCGCCGGGCCGAAGGCGATACCCGCGGCCAGCACCGAGGAGGTGTCGTTGACCGCGGTACCCGCCCACAGTCCGAACGCCCGCTCCGACATGCCCAGCAGCCGGCCGAGCGGCGGATAGACCAGCACCGCGGCGATATTGAAGACGAAAATGGTGCCGAGCGCGTAGGCCACCCGTTCGCGGTCCGGTTTCAGGACCGCGGTGGCGGCCGCGATAGCCGACGCGCCGCAGATGGCGGACCCCGCCGCGATCAGTACCGTCGATTCACGGTGCAGCGCCAGCAGTCGGCCCACCACGACCGCGGTCACGGCCGCCACGCCCAGCGTGCCCAGCAGTACTACAGCGGTTTCCCGGCCGACGGTGAGCACCGCGTCCAAGGGCAGGCCGAGGCCCATCAGGACGATCGCGACGCCCAGCAGATGCTGCCGTGCCCAGTCCAGTCCGGGGCCGAACCGGTCCGACCGTGCGACCCGGCCACCCAGGACCGCCCCGCAGGCCAAGGCCAGTACCGGAGCCCCCGCGAGTGGGACGGCAACGGCCAGTGCGCTGGCCACGGTTGCCAGCGCGGCCGCCAGCGTCAGGCCCGGAAACGTGCGATACACCTGGTTCACCCCTGTGACCTTGCTGAACGTCGGCGCGCGCCGGTAGCCACCGATTCCGGAGGACCTCATAAGAAAACCTGATGACCGGCGTTCCATAATCGATGTCGTGACCCTGCCGCCCACCACCCCCGACCTCGCGGTGCTCGACCTGCTGGTCTCCGTGGCGGATACCGGCAGCCTCGGCGCCGCGGCCCGGCGGCACGGGATGACCCAGCCCGCCGCGAGCATGCGGATCAGTGCCCTCGAGCGGCGGTTGCGGTTACGGTTGCTCGACCGGGGACCCACCGGTTCCACGCTCACCGAGCCCGGTCGCGCCGTGGTCGATCAGGCGCGCACGGTGCTCGCCGCGGCCCGGACGTTCAACGAGACCGTCGCCGCCCTGCATACCGCCGATACGCCTCGGCTGCGTATCGCGGCCTCCAAAACCATTGCCGACCACCGGATGCCGCAGTGGCTCGCCGAGTTGCGCGGGGTCCGTCCGGATATCGCGGTGTCGCTGGAGGTCGACAACACGGCCCAGGTGGAGGCCATGGTGCGTACGGGTGCGGCCGATATCGGATTCGTCGAGGGCCCGCATCCGCCGCCCGGTCTCGGCGGCCGGGTGCTCGGCGCGGACGAACTACTGGTGGTGGTGGGACCCACACATCCGTGGGCCGCTCGTACCCATCCGGTGAGCCTGCGCGAGCTGGCGACGACCCCACTGCTGTGGCGCGAATCCGGGTCCGGGACCCGGGAAACGGTCCAGGAGATCTTGAGCTCCTACGGTCCGCCGGCGCCGCCCGCCGCCGAACTCGGCTCGGCGGTCGCCATCGTCGCCGCCGCCCGGAGCGGGATGGCGCCGGCGGTGCTCAGCACTCTGGTCGCCGCGCCGGAACTGGCCGCCGGTGCGCTGTATCAGGTCGCGCTGGCCGATTCGGTAGTGCTGACCAGGCAGTTCCGTGCCGTCTGGCGGCGCGGCAACCCGCCGGTGGATGCGGCGGAAATTCTCGTGCGGTGCGCGACCGCACGGTGAACCGATCCATATCCGGGACACGGATGGCATGCTGTCCCGTATGGCCGCTATTCGCCTCGATATCTCCGACTCCATCGCCACCATCACGCTCGACCGCCCGGACAAACTCAATGCCTTCACCACAGCAATGGGCTACGAGCTGATCGAGGCCTTCGACACCTGCGACCGCGACGACGCGGTCCGTGCCGTGCTGCTCACCGGCGCCGGACGCGCCTTTTGCGCCGGCGCGGATCTGTCGGCCGGCGCGGAGACCTTCGTCGCCCCCGAGGGCGCGGCGACCGAGGACTTCCGTGATGGTGGCGGGGAACTGGTGCTGCGGATGTTCGAATCGCGTAAACCCATCATCGCCGCGATCAACGGTCCGGCCGTCGGGGTGGGCATCACCATGACGCTGGCCGCCGATTTCCGGCTGGCGGCCGACAACGCTCGCATCGGTTTCGTGTTCAACCGGCGCGGTATCGTCCCGGAGTCCTGTTCCAGCTGGTTCCTCCCGCGCCTGGTGTCCATGCAGAAGGCGCTGGACTGGGTGTATTCGGGCCGGCTCGTGGATGCGGCCGAAGCCCATGAGGCCGGACTGTTCTACGGGCTGTATCCGGCGGAGAGCCTGCTGGAACAGGCCTATGCGCTGGCGCGCCGGATCACCGAGCATTCCGCTCCGGTCTCGGTGGCGCTGTCGCGGCAGATGCTGTGGCGCGGGCTGGGCGCCGATCATCCGATGATCGCGCATCGGGTCGAATCGCGTGGTATCCACAGCCGGGGTGCCAGCGCCGACGCCAAGGAAGGCGTGTCGTCGTTTCTGGAGAAGCGGCCCGCGCGGTATCCCGACAGTGTGGCGCGCGATCTGCCGGACATCTTCGGTGACGATCTGCCGGTACCGCCGTTCCGGCGCTGACCCGGAATCCCTGCGGGGAGTGTACTTTCGGTGACAGATACCTGGGCAAAGATGAGTTCGCAAAAGTGCGCGCGGGGTCCGGGGCGGGTCTAGGATCTGTGGCACAACGAGTTTCGGAGGTGCTGCATGCCGGACGAAGTCCTGGCGCCCAACATCGAGCTTTTCTCCCGCAACGGTTTCGCCGGTCCGAACACGACCATCGTGCGCGCGCAGTACCGGCCCCGTTTCCTGCACGCCCGTGGCGAATACGTGCCGCGGCGCTTCCACACCTGGGACCTACCCGCCGGTGTGTTCGCCGAGCCGAAAGCCCTACCGGTCCCGATTCTCGAGGGTGACGGCATCGGTTTCGAGCTGAATCGGCGCTCGGCCGCGATGTCCTTCGGTTATGTCAATGTCCGGTCCGACGAACTGCACTACATCGTGTCCGGGCGCGGCGAACTCGATACCGAGGTGGGCACGCTCGACGTGCGGGCCGGGGATATCGTCCTGATCCCGCGCGCGGTCACCTACCGGTGGGGTGAGATCGCCGAAGAGATCAACGAGTTCATCGTGGTCACCGCCTCCGAACTCCACCTCGACCCCGAAGGCGCGCCCGGCACCTTCAATCCCGATCTGCACCTGGACCGGCCCACTCCGCACGGCCGCCCCGGGCTACCGGTCGACGACGAATACGAGGTGGTCGTCCGCACCGGCGATACCTTCACCTCGTATTTCTACGATGTCGATCCCATTCCGTGCCTCGATGTACTCGGCGCCCCACTCGTCGTTCGTTTCAACCTCGAACATGTGCAGGGCCTCGCCGTGGCGGAGGGTGGTCTCGCCCCCGCGCGGCTCATGAGCAGCACCTCGGGCAACGATTTCATCTTCGGCACCGGTAGCCGGCGCAGTAGCCGCCCGCCGGTCCATCACAACGCCGATTTCGACGAGGTCATCTGCTACGCCATGGGGCCGTCGCCGTGGGGTTCGGTCGATACGCCCGGGACCGTCACCTGGACGCCCAAGGGCCTGCTGCACCAGGGGCCCGAAGAGGATGTGCAGCCCGGGTACCGCGCATTCCTCATCGAGACCAGGTCGGACCTGACCATGACCCCGGCCGGCCGCGATATCGCGCATCTGATGGAAACCGATCAGTACGGTGTCCATCCGGCCGAGGGGCAGACGGCCGCGGCCGCCCGCTGAGCACGGTGCTCCGGCCGGTTCGATGAAGAGGCGGGCCGGAACACTAGGTCAGCCGATCGAGCCACCGCACCAGGGTCTCGGTCCCGTCCCGGAACCCGGCGGATCGGGGCCGGTTCAGGAAACCGTGCCGCGTGCCGGGCACGATCACATGCTCGGTTTCGATCCCGGCGTCGGTGAGTTCCCCGGCGAAGGTCGTACTCGACGCGCTCAACGAGTCGTAGGCGGCGTCGAGCAGCAGCACCGGCGGCAGCCCGGTCAATTTGCCCCCGCCCGGGAAGACGTCCGGATCGCGCAGCAGTTCTTCCGAGCCCACATAGTTGAGATTCATCCGCCGGATGACGTCCGGGGTGAAAGTGCCGATCCGGCGCCGTCCGCGCAGCCGGGCGCGCACCGGTTCCGGAAGGCGGGGGAGTTCGGCGTGCAGGGTGGCGTAGGCCAGGACCAGCCCGGCCGGTCCCGGCCCAGTCGAGTCGCGTAGCCGTAGCGCGGCGGATGCGGCGAGGCAGGCGCCCGCGCTGGCACCGCCGAGCACGGCCCGGGGTTCGTCGGCCATCAGGTCCGCGACCGCGGTGAGTACATCGTCGAGCGGCGCCGGATACCGGTTGTCCGACGGCTGGTACTTCGGCGGCCCCCACGCCCGGAACCGAGGGACCAGCGCGTAATCGACGGTCCGTACCCGGCGCCCGGATGCGGCGACCCGCAGGGCCACCGCATGTGATTCCAACTGATCGAGCCCGCCCGAGACGAATGCCCCACCGTGGATCCACAGCAGCGGCGGGGCCGCCGGGTCCGGCGTGGCGGGAAGATACTCGCGGATCGGTATCCGGCCCCGGAGTCCGGAAAGGTGCCTGTCACGGATCTGCGTGTCGCCCATCCATAGTCCTCGATCCGAATCCTGCCCCGCCCGGACGGCGTCCGCGGGGCTCACGTATCGCGTGCACCGCCGGCTCGCCGCCGTACGGTCCCGGCGATGGTATCGCCGGACTGCCGCGGCCCGGCGCCGGCCCGGTATCGCCGACCGCGGCGCGAGTGGTCAGCGCCTTCCTCTTGGCTCTGCCCGGACCAGATCGATCGACCCGGAGGTCGAGCCCGATGGTGAACAGCACGCCGAGCCCGAGGACTGCGACGGATGAGCGTGGCGGCGGCCACGAAGGCGAGCAGGTTGGCGGCGGGACCAGCGGTCGTGACCACGATCATCCCGCGCCGCACTCGGGATGATCGCTGATTCGTCTCGCCTCGAATAACGCCGTTCCTACCGGACATACCGGTCACTCGCGCCGGGTCGCGGGTGCCCCAACTCACAGTGGTGTGCGGAAACCTCGCCGCCGGTCGCCTGTTGCACGAGAGCGTGACTTCCACCGCTACCACCACGGCGAGCACAGCTGTCGCTGCTTCTCCGCGCACCGGCTGGCATGTACCGGCGATGCTGGCCCTCGCGCTCGGCGGCTTCGGTATCGGCACCACCGAATTCGTCACGATGGGGCTGCTCCCCGAGATCGCCGGGGCTTTCTGGGTCTCCGAGCCGACCGCCGGGCACGCGGTCTCCGCCTATGCGCTCGGAGTGGTGGTCGGTGCGCCGGTGATCGCGGCCGCCTGCGCGAAGGTGGCGCGGAAGCGGCTGCTGGTGGTCCTTATGGCGGCCTTCGCGATCGGCAATCTCGCCTCGGCGCTCGCGCCGAACTTCGCCACCATGGTCGCCGCTCGGTTCGTCTCCGGGCTCCCGCACGGCGCCTATTTCGGTGTCGCCTCGCTGGCGGCGGCGAGCCTGGCCCCGGCCGGGCAGCGCGCCAAGGCCGTGGCGGCGGTGATGCTCGGGTTGAGTACCGCGAATGTGGTCGGGGTCCCGGCGGCGACCTGGCTGGGGCAGCATCTCGGGTGGCGCAGCGCCTTCGTGGTGGTCGCGGTGATCGGGGTGGCCACGGTGGTCGCGCTGTTGCGCTTCGTCCCGCCGCTGACGGCGATCGTGACCACCGATCCGCTCACCGAGCTCGGCGCGCTGCGCCGGCCGCAGGTCCTGCTGACCCTCGCGGTGGGCGCTATCGGCTTCGGCGGCATGTTCGCCGTCTACACCTATGTGAGCACCACCCTCACCGATGTCGCGGGTATGGGACCGGGCCTGGTGCCGCTGGTGCTCGCGCTCTTCGGTGTCGGTATGGTGCTGGGCAATATCGGTGGCGGTGTGCTCGCCGATCGCGGGGTGGACCGATCGATCTTCGTGGCCATGGGCGCCATGACGGTCGTGCTGCTCGGCTTCGTCGCCGCGGCCCACAACCCGATCACCGCCGGAATCGGTGCCCTGCTGGTCGGGGCCACGGGCGCCGCGCTGGCGCCCGGACTGCAGACCCGGCTGATGGATGTGGCCGCCGACGCGCAGACCCTGGCCGCGGCCCTCAACCACGCGGCCCTGAACATCGCCAACGCGGCCGGCGCCTGGCTGGGTGGTCTGGTGATCGCGGCCGGTTACGGCTATACGGCGCCGGCCCTGGTCGGCGCGGGCCTGGCAGCCCTCGGTGTCGCCCTGTTCACCGTGACCGTGTGGGCCGCCCGCCGCTCCTGACCGCTGCCGGCACCCGTCGAGCGGGCCGCCGCGGGTCCGGCACCGCCGGCCCGGTCACGGGCCCTCCACCTCGGCGACCCGATCGACCGGGGTGCCCGGTGCTGTCGGTGGCGGCGAGATCGCCGTGGATCAGCAAGGTTCGGCCGGGCCGAGGTCGGGGATCGCCGGGCCCGCGGCCGCCGACCCGGCGCTACCGGCCACCATCAGCACGGACACCACCACCGGCAACACCGGGCGCGCAATTGCGCTGTAGCACCGCATCGACCACATCCCTCCGTCTCGCCGCACGCACCCGGATCCGTTCCGCCGAGCGGGATCCGGGAACGTGACGGCGGGCTTCGTACTGCGGGCAGCATACGAGGGTGCGCGAGCGGTCGAGTGTTTCGGGACGACCCACACCCGCACGGGGCCTTACCTACTCCGCGCTGAGGCGAAGGACGGGCAACTTTCCGGGTATACGGCGGGAGTAGCGGCAGCTTCGACCGTAACGGTGGAGGAGGAGAGAGAGTGGATCCTGCGGTATTGCTCGTGACGGGTTGGGCGGCCGGGGTGTTCGGCGCCACCCGGCTCGGCCGGGAGCCGCGCCGGTTGTCCACGGGATTCTTCCTGCTCGCGGCGGTCGCGCTGGTCCTCGCCGGTGCGGGAGCCGCGGTCGCGCGGCTGGCCGACCCGTCCGGCCCGGAATCGGTTTCGGTGCTCCTGGGCGCACTGTTCTCGCTCGGTGTGATCGTGGTGGGCCTCGGGCTGCTCACAAACGGCATCACCGTCGCCCGGCGTGAAGGGGTGCGGCCGATCACCATGACCCCGGTGGTCGTGGGCCTCGGTCTCGTCGTGCTGCCTCTCGCGGCGTTGCTCACCCTCCGGCGCGGACCCGCCGTACCGCACTGGCTGATGCTCATCGCCGCCACGGCCACCCTGGTGGGCATCTACCTGCTGGCGCATCTGCTCGCCTTCGCCGGGCACGCCGTGCTCTACGGCAAACTCCCGGACGAGACGGGCGCGGACGCCGTGGTGGTCCTCGGCTGCGGCCTGAACCGGAACCGGGTCACCCCGCTGCTCGCGGCCCGCCTGAATCGCGCGATCCAGGTCTATCGCGCCGAAACAGCGGCCGGGCGTACGCCGGTTCTCGTCACCTCCGGAGGAAAGGGCAGCGACGAGGCCCTCAGTGAGGCCGATGCGATGGCCGCCTACCTCGTCGCCGCCGGAGTCGCCGAGACATCGATCCTCCGGGAACGTCGCTCGCGCAATACCGAGGAGAATTTGCGCAACACCGTGGACCTGCTCCACCGGTACGGGCTCGACACCGCCGACGCCCGGGTCACAGTCGTCACCAGCAACTTCCATGTGCTGCGCGCCGCGGCGCTGACCCGTCGGCTCGGTATCCGGGCCCAGGTCGTCGGCGCCCGCACCGCGCGCTACTTCATCCCCGCCGCTTTCCTGCGCGAGTTCGCGGCCGTCCTGACCACCCACTATCGCCGCACCCACCTGGCGGTCGCCGCCGCCACGGTTATCGCCCTCGCCGCCGCCGGGGTCGACGCCTACTTTTCCGTGTGAGTGTGCGGCCGTCCGGCTGCCGGCCGCGCAGCGGGACGCACCCGGGCAGGGCACCCGGTCAGCTGAGGGAGCGCTGGACCTCGTCCGGCCCGAGCGCCGTTTCGTGAACGGTCAGCCAGCGGTACCGGTTCTCGTCCGGGTCGGCGCGCAGTACCGCGGTCGTCCGCCGATACTCGCTGGTGTCGCCGTCGCGATGCTCTTCCACGAAGCGCACCACGGTGAGATCGGCCGAGCCGCGGACTGTCTCGACATCCGACACCTCGATGACCAGACCCGGCCGACTGTTGCGGGCCCGGTGCAGTCCCGCGAGCAGTTCGGTTTTCCGCACCACCGCGCCCGCGACCGTCACCATCGAGAATTCGTCGTGCTGAGCGGCGGCGAATCCGTCCAGCACCTGGGGAGACGCGGGTGTGCCGAGCCAGGTGGCCAGCAGCGAGTGGACCCTTTCGACCTCCGACCGCGCATTCAACGGTTCGGCGGTATCCGGCAGTCCACTTGTCTCGGTCATAGCCGGCACAGTACCGGCCGGGGGCGTACGCGACAGGCACCCGCGCCCGGTCTCATCGGTACCGAGCCGGGGAGCCGGCGAACCCGTCCACCCCGGTGAGTTCGACCGACAGCGTCCACAGAGGCTTTTCCGGCGGCCGATTCCGCGTACGGCGGGCGGGCGCCGGGTCTACGACACCGCCGATGTGGAATGGCTGCTGCTGTGCAAGCGGTCTCCTACGCGACGGGTGTAGGGCCACCGGCCACGGCCGAGCCCTCGGTGCCGCGTCGCACCCGACCGGCCGCTCGGCTGCCGTGGTGAGCCCGCGGGGCCTGCGCCGCGGGCGCGGAGCGGGGCGCCCGGCGACTGCGGGTGGCCGGTGCCCTCCGCCCCTACTCCGAAAGTTGCGTCCCGAAAGCGATCGGGACTGCGCTCAGACCGCTACCGGCCGGTCTGCCGCAGTATCGGCCGCGGCGCGGCCGAAGACGAGTGCCGGCGCGATACCGCCCGCGTACGCGTTGTCGTAGAGACCGCCGGTATCGGACCCCGCCGCGTACAGACCGTCGATCGGGTCGCCCGTGGTGGAGAGCACCCGGGCGGCGGCGTCGATGCGGATCCCGTGGAACGGGAAGGTCAGCGCCGGACAGGTTTCGATGAGGTAGTAGGGGCCTCGGTCCAGCGGCTGCGCGTCGTAGGTGCGGGCGGGGGCCACCACGTCCCCGGCGGCGTTCACCGCACGGATCTGTTCGGCGATGGCGTCCCCGTCGTAACCCCATTCCGCCGGCAGGTAGGCGAAATCGTCCAGGGTTTCGGCGATTCCGCAACGCCCCTCGCGGCGCCGGGTGAGATCGAATTTGTCGACCGCCACCGCGCCTTCGACATAGCTGCCGAGCACCCGGTCGCGGTAGACCCGTTCGTCGGCGACGAGCAGCCCCCGGGCCTCCGGCTGCTCGAGCAGCCGCATGGCGGTCAAGTGGTCGCCCAGGGTTTCGTCGGTGAAACGCCGATTGTCCAGGTTGAACAGCAGGGCGTGTTCGCTGTAGTACAGCGACAGTGCCACGAAATCGGCGGGGTCGCGGAACGGAACCTGCGTCGGCACCAGGTGCCCGTAGAACCCGGAGTTCGGTGTACCGGTGGCGGCACCGACCCCGGTGGCCAGTCGCAGTCCGTCTCCGGCGCTCGCCGGATTGGAGCGCAACTGCATGGCCGGCGCCTGCGGATGGATGTTCTCGGCGACCAGTCCGGCATCGGCCTGGAACCCGCCGGTGGCGAGTACGACTGCGGTGCAGCGGATCTCGAGTTCGGTCCCATCCGGGCGGCGGACCCGGGCGCCGGTCACAGCATTGCGTTCGGTCAGCAGCCGAACGGTCTCGGTGCCGGTGAACAATCGCGCGGCGGCGGTGACCCGGCGCCGGCATTCGTCGATGTACTGGTTGGTGTCGAATTGATGCCCGACCCCGTACCGGAGCACGGGGACCGGATCACCGCATTGCACCCCGAGCGCGCGGATCCACGCGAGAGCCGCGGGGAACCCGTCGACCAGCGCGTGGCGCAGTGCCGGATCGCCGTCCGGGTTCACCTCGTCCATCACCGCGCGGGTGGGCGCGGTCCAGGCGTAGCCGGCATACCGTGCCGACCCGCCGACCTTATCGGCCTTCTCCACCACCACGACCGAGCGTCCCCGGTCGAGGGATCGGGCGGCGGCGGTGAGGCCGGCCATTCCCGCGCCGATCACCAGTACATCTGTGTCGATTGTCCGCATACGTGTTTCCTTGTCGCTCGTTACGCGGGTGGGCGCCCGCCGTGGATCCGGGGCCGGTGTCGAAGGCCGCCGACGATCCCACGGTGACGATCGCACCGCCGCCGATACCCGAACCCGCTCCGGTCACCAGGGCCACCGTGTCGCCGAACTGTGCTGCCGTCATGGTCTTCTCCAAGGGATATCGATACCGTGGGACAGGTGGTCTCGGGGGACCGGAGCGGGTTCGATCTCCGGAAGTAGGTGGGTCGGCTCCGGCGGCGATCACCCGGCCCGGACGCGGGAGCGGCGGTCGCTGCCGAGCACGGCAGCCGCGGCGGCACGGCCCTCGGCGATCGCATGGGAGACCCGCCGGGGCACCACCGCGTCGCCGATGATCTGGACTCGGGTGTGCGCCGGTTCCTGTGAGAACGACTGCCAGTCGGTGGCCTGTCGTTCGCCCGCCACGACCACCCGGTCGCAGATCAGTTCGGTCGTGCGGCCGGAGAGGAGATTCCGGTAGCTCACCACGGTCTGCGACTCATGCCGCGTCACCTCCGCCACCGCGGCCTCGACGACGAACTCCACCGGGCGGCCCGCCAAGCGCCGCCGCAGCTGGACCCGGCTCTCCGCCGGGATGCTCGCGGCGACGGCCGGTCCGGGCACGAGTACCGTGACCTGGCTTGCGCCGCCCGCGAGGGCGGCCTCCACCACGCCGAGGGCCGGCCAGTAGCCGAAACCGTCGTCGACGACCACCACCCGGTCACCGGGCCATATCTGCCAGGGGTCGATCAGGGCCGCGGTGGTCGTCGCGGTGCCGGGGGTCGCGGTTTCGGTGGCGCCGGTCGCCACGATCACCTCGTCGTATCCGGTGAGATCCGCCGGTCGCGCGCGGTAGCCCAGTTCCAGCGCGGTGCCGCCGAGATTTTCCTGGTAGTAGCGCAGCAGCGCCGACCAGCCGGTCCGGTTCGGCGCCTGCGCCGCGGTGCGCAACTGGCCACCGATCCAGCGGGTCGCTTCGAAGACGGTGACGGTGTGGGTCGGGGCCAGCCGGAAGGCGGCTTCCAATCCCGCGGGCCCGGCGCCGACGATCGCCACCCGCGGCCCCCGGCCCGGTGCCGGACCGAACCGCAACGGCCGAGCCGGGCGGGCCGGCTGCCCGGGCGGCGCCAGATCCGGGTTGACCGAGCAGAGCAGGACCGGGGTGAACGATCGGCAGTCCTCGTTGCAGGAGACGCACGGCCGGATCCGGCTGTCTTCCCCGCGCAGCAGCTTCCGCGCGATATCGGGGTCGGCGACGAAGGGCCGCGCCATGCCTACCAGGTCGGCGCCCGCGGCGAGTGCCGCCTCGATATCCGCCCGGGACCGGAACGCCTGGGAGACCAGCAGCGGCCGGTCGGTGGCCGCCCGTAACCGGTGCAGTTCCGGGAGCAGTGGAGGTCCGGCGGTCGCCATATCGCGGACGTAGGTGGTACGGACGCCCACCGTCACATTGATGTAGTCGAACATGCCCAGCCGCGGCAGTAGTTCGCAGAGGCCGTCGGTGTCCAGCCCGGCCTCTTCGGCGCCGTCGATCGAGACGCGCACGCCGAGTGCGAGTTCCGGGCACGACGCGGTGATCGCGGTGTGCAGCCGGTGCAGGATCGCGGCCCGTCCGGTGAGGGTGCCCGCGTCCGGTCGGGTGTTCGAGGCCGCGGCCAGGAACTGGGCCAGCAGGTATCCGTGCGCGGCGTGTAGTTCCACCGCGGCGAATCCCGCCTTCGCGGCGTGCCGGGAACTGAGCACGAAGGCTTCGACGAGCGCGTCGATATCGTCGTCGGACAGTACGCGCGCCCGCACCGGTTCGCGGGGGGAGCGAACGGGCGAGGGCGCCACCGGATGCTCCCAGATTTCCGCGCCCAGCGTTTCGCGTCCCAGGTGGACCAGTTGGCAGACCGCCACCGCGCCTTCCTCGGTGATGGCCCGGGCGCGCCGGCGCAGTCCGGGCAGCCCCGCGGGATCGGAGGCGTCGGTGATATTGCCGGTGCGGTTGCCCGAATCCGGGCCGACCACGGTGCCGCCGGCGATCACCATGGCCGCGCCGCCGGCCGCGCAGCGCCGCCAGTAGTCCTCGTCGCCGGGCTGGGCCGTACCCGCGCTGACCGCCCCGGACCCGTGCGCGGTGGCCACGAGACGGTTGCGCAGCGTCAGGGAGCCGATCCGCAGCGGGGACGACATATGAGGGGAGCCCACCGTTCCTCCTTGAACTGGATTCACTTCATATTATTGCCACACAGTGATTGACACCACAATGGGTATGGCATAGTTTCAAACTGACATCAGTTCAGTTCGCGGGATGTGGGTATTCGCACCATGAAGTTGTTGTTCAAGGTCACGGCGGCCGCGACGGCCCTCGCTGTCATATCGGTTCTCACGGCGTGCGGCTCGAGCCCGGGCGCCACCGGGCCCGTATCGGGCGCCTGGTCCGACGTCGAGGCGGCCGCCGAAAAAGAGGGCAGCGTTCTGCTCTACTCGAGCCAGAAACCCGCCAACCTGGAACGGCTGGAGAAGGCGTTCGAAACGAAGTACCCGCGCATAGACCTCGAGTTCGCGCGCGGGACCGACGCCGATATCAACCCGCGAGTGGAAACGGAGAACCGCACCGGGCGCGGCACGGCGGACGTCCATATGCTCACCGACGCGACCTGGGTCGCCAATGCGGCCCAATCGGGCAGCTATTCGGCCGACCTGGTCGGTCCCCATCTGCAGGCGCCGGAGTACCGGCCGGAAACCAGTGTGCTGGAGAACCGGTTCGCGCTGAGTAGCGCGGCCGTCTTCGCGCTCGGCTGGAACACCGCCGCGGTACCGGGCGGTCTGCGATCCCCGCAGGACCTGCTCGATCCGAAGTACCGGGGCAAGATCGGCATCGTCAACCCCACCGGTATCGCGTCCTACGTCGATCTCTACCGCTTCTACGCGCGAACTTACGGCGAGGACTACTGGGACCGGATCGCGGAGTTGAAACCGCGCATCTATCCGAGCGCGCTCGGTATCGCCCAGGCGCTCACCTCCGGTGAGATCGTGGCGACCCCGTCGGTACAGCCGCTGGTCACCGAGGTGGCGGCCGGTGCTCCGGTCGACTGGGCGCTGCCGTCGCAGCCCTGGGGCACACCGTGGTACACCCACGCGCTGAGTGTCGCGCCGCATCCGAACGCGGCGCAGGTCCTGGTCGACTACATGACGACCCGCGAGGGCCAGACCGCCCTCAACGACGGATACGCCGCGGCGCTGCCGGATATCCCGGGCGCGGTCGTGCAGGCGCAGGAGATCGCCGCCCCGGATACCGCCGACCTCACCCCGGGCAAGGTCACCGAGTACTCGCAGGAATGGGCGCGCCGTTTCCAGGGCTGATCGGGCTCCGATTCACACCGACCGACAAGGACCGCTATGGACAACAGGGCCGAGCCCCTGCAGCACACCCACGTGCTGGTGACCGGGGCCTCCGGGGGAATCGGCGGGGCGACCGCCGAACTCTTCGCCGCCAGGGGCGCGACCGTCCACCTCACCGATGTGGACGATATCGCGGGCCGGAAACGTGCGCTGGCGCTCGGCCCCCGGGCCCACTACCACCATCTGGACGTCACCGACGAGGGCGACTGGTACGCCGTGGCGACCGCGATGGAGCAGGCCGGGCATCCGATGAACGTACTGGTGAACAGTGCCGGGACCGCACTGAAGGCGCCCTTGGCGCAGACGACGCTCGCGCAGTTCCGCCGGATGATCGACCAGCATCTGGTCGGAACGTTCCTCGGATTGCGGACCGCCGCGGCGGCCATGACCGGCGGGGGTGCCATCGTGACCATCTCGTCGTTGCGCGGTGTCCTGGCAACCGCCGAACTCGGCGCCTACGGGGCGGCGAAATCCGGGGTCCGCGCACTGACCAAGGTCGCGGCGCTGGAATTGGCCGAGCAGGGGATCCGGGTCAATTCGGTCTGTCCCGGCAGTATCACCACCGAGATCACCTCGGCGCCCGGTTTCGCCGCCGACGATATGGAGACATATGTCCGCAGTATTCCGATGCAGCGCCGCGGCTCCCCGGCGGAGGTGGCGGCGGTGATCGCCTTCCTGGCGACCGCCGACAGCAGCTATGTCACCGGTATCGACCTCCTGGTCGACGGCGGGACCGCCGCCGGTGTCCGCACCCCCAAACTCTCGACTCAGAAGGCATGAGATGACGTCGCAATTCACCGTTTCCGGCCTCACCAAGACCTACGGCGCGAATACCGTCGTCGACCAGCTGGACCTCACCATCGAAGATGGTGAATTCCTGGTCCTGCTGGGGCCCAGCGGATGCGGGAAGACCACGACCCTGCGGTGTCTGGCGGGCCTGGAGAACCCGCAGGGCGGTTCCATCACGTTCAAGGACCACACCGTGTTCGACGCCGCGGCCCGGGTGAACGTGCCCGCGCACAAACGCAATATCGGCATGGTCTTCCAGTCGTATGCGCTGTGGCCGCATATGACGGTGCGCAAGAACATCGGCTATCCGCTGAAGGTGCGCAAGATGAAGGACGCCGTCGCGGAAGGCGCGGTGGAGGCCGCCGCCGACATGGTCGACTGCGCGCAACTGCTCGACCGCTACCCCTCACAGCTCAGCGGCGGCCAGCAGCAGCGGGTCGCGGTGGCCCGCGGCCTGGTGGCGCGGCCCGATCTGGTGCTCTTCGACGAACCATTGAGCAATCTGGACGCCCGCCTGCGCGACCAGGTACGCACCCAGATCCACCGGCTGCATCAGCAGCTCGGTTTCACCGCGGTATTCGTCACCCATGATCAGTCCGAGGCATTCGCGCTCGGCGACCGTCTGGCCATCATGAAATCGGGCCGGATCGAGCAGTACGACACGCCGGAGCGAGTATTCGAGAACCCGATCTCGGACTATGTCGCCGCGTTCATCGGGATGAGCAACCGGTTGTCGCTGCGCCGCGGCCACGACGGGTGGAGCACCGCGGCGGGAGATCCGATAGATCTCACCCACGCGGTGGTTCGTGCGCGTGCCGACGAGAACAGCGCCGCGGTGGCCCGGTTGCGCCCCGACGATGTCCTGCTGCATGCCACGACCGACGAGGTACCGCTGGGCAGTGTGGCGCTGCATGCCGAACTCGTGACCTATGAGTACGGCGGCCGCTACTTCGATGTCACCGTCGAAACCGGCGGCGAACAGTTGATTCTGCGCGCGCCCGCGGCCCAGCACAGTTCGGCGCTGCGCGGGAGCCGGCCGGGAGCACCGCTGGTGGTCAGCTTCTCGCCCGCGAGTCTGCGGGTCTTCCCGACCTCGGGCGAAACTCCGGCCGAGGCCCCCGAACCGGTGGCCGCCACGGCGGGAGGGAACTCCTGATGGCCACTCTGTCGACAGCCGCGGGCCGCTCGTTCGCCGTCCCGGCACAGTGGCGGTCACGCCTCGGCTACCTGGCACTGCTGGCCGTCCTCGGGTATCTGGTGGTGCTGCCGATGATTCGGCTGCAATCGCTGGCCTTCGAGGACGGCGCCCGCGGTTATCGCGCGCAGTACACCCGCTTCGATATCGGCGAGACCATCCAGACCACCATCGCACTGGCGCTGGGATCGCTGGTGATCGCGATGGTGCTCGGCACCCTGCTGGCCTTCGCCGCGAGTCGGCTGCCCGACCGGCTCGGCTTCCTGCGGATCATTCCGATCCTGCCGATCGTGATGCCGGCGGTGGCCAATATCGTCGGCTGGGCGTTTCTGCTGTCCCCGGGCCCGGGGTATCTCAATGTGCTGCTGCGGAAGCTACCGTGGTGGAGCGGTTCGGATTCCGGGCCGATCGATGTCTACACGGTGCCGTGGATCATCATCCTGACCGGTTTCGGCCTGACCTCGTTCGTGTACCTGTTCGTCAGCGCCGGAATGCAGAACATCAGCGCTGAACATCTCGAAGCCGCGCAGATCAGCGGATCGTCGACCGTCGGCGTGTTCTTCCGGGTGGTGCTACCGCTGCTGCGCCCCTCGCTGATCTACGGCGGCGGTATCGCCCTGCTGCTCGGGCTGGGACAGTTCACCGGCCCCCTGCTGCTCGGCCAGAACTACGGCGTGCAGGTGCTGACCACCGAGATGTACCGGCGGGTGTCGGAATCACCCTCGGATTTCGCCGCCGCCGCGGCGGCCGGTTCCCCGCTGGTGATCTTCGGTCTGGTGCTGGTGCTGATCCAGAAGGGCCTGCTGGGCAATCAGTCCCGGTTCGTCACCCACGGCGGAAAGGCCTTTGCGCCGGCTGGTGGGCGGTCGCTGTGGGCCACCCTCACCATCATCGTCTACGCGCTGTTCGCGCTGGTCATCCCGCTGATCGGTCTGGTCATCGTGTCGTTGACGCCCTACTGGTCGGGATCGCTGTCGTGGGATCTGCTGACACTGGACAACTTCCGCACGCTGGCTGCCGACAACGCCATCGTGGAATCGGTGCTCACCAGCGTGTCGACCTCGCTGGCCGCCGTGGTCATCTGCGTACCACTGGGCTATCTGATGGCGACCCTGCTGGTGCGGGGACGGCAGTTCAAGGTGCTCGCCCTGCTGGCCGATCTCGTCACCGCGCTGCCACTGGGAATTCCGGCGGTCATCTTCGGTGTCGGATTCCTGCTCACCTACACCGAACCGCCGCTGATCCTGTACGGCACCAAAACCGTCATCATCCTGGTCTACATCGTCCTGATGCTGCCGTACGCGACCAGAATGCAGATGACGGCCATGCTCTCGCTCGGCAACACCTACAGTGAGGCGTCGGCGACCAGCGGCGCGTCACCGCTGGCGACGAACCTGCGCATCATGCTGCCGCTGATGCGACCCACCATCCTCAGCGCCGTCGCGCTGATGTTCATCCTGCTGACCCACGAATTCGCGGCGTCGCTGCTGGTGCGGGCCTCGACCACCCAGGTGATGGGCACCCTGCTGTTCGATCTGTGGCAGAACGGGTCCTATCCGCTGGTCGCCGCCATGGCCCTGCTGATGACCGCGGTCACCACCGGCGGCGTCGCGGTCGCGATGCTGGTGGGCGGCCGGAACGTCCTGAACAAACTGTGACGCGGGAGCTCTCTGCCGTCACCGGAACAGAAAGGGTCGCGATGACAACGGGTGCCGCGAGGCTTCGGGACAAGGTCGTCCTGGTGACCGGATCGACGGGCGGGATCGGCGTGGAGATCGTGCGCCGTCTCGCCGCGGAAGGCGCCGTGCTGGTGGTGACCGATCTCGGCGAGTCCGCCTGCGCCGAACTCGTCGCCGGCCTGGACGAGCCGGACCGGCACCTCACCCGGCCGCTCGATATCGCCCGCGAGGACGAGTGGCGGGAGAGCGTCGACGCGGTGCGCCGGCAATACGGACGGCTGGACGCGCTGGTCAACAATGGCGCCATCGGCAGCCTCGCCTCCGTGGTCGACGAAGACCTCGAGCGCTACAACCGGGTGATCGAAGTGAGCCAGACCGGGACCTGGCTGGGTATGAAACACGGGGGCGCCCTGATCGAGGACAGCGGAGGCGGGTCGATCGTCAACCTCTGCTCCATCCTGGGCACGGTCGGCGGTCTGGGCAACAGTCTCGCCTATGCCGCGGCCAAGGGTGCGGTCCGCACGATGACCAAGAACGCCGCGCTGCACTGGGCCACGAAAGGGGTTCGGGTGAATTCGATCCACCCGGGTTTCATCGAGACCGAACAGTTGCGCGCGCGGTACGAGGGCACCGAGCGCCACCGGGCGATGCTGGCCCATACTCCGATGGGGCGGCTCGGCCACGCCACGGAAGTCGCCGCCGCGGTCGCGTTCCTGGCCGGTGACGATTCCACTTTCGTGACGGGCACCGAACTCTACGTGGACGGCGGCTGGACCTGCGCCTGATCCCGCGACCCGGCCACCTCAACGGATGGGGGTGGAGTGGCCCGGGTCGTCCGTTTACTGCCGAGAGCTGTTTTTGCACAGCGTCTTTCGATTGATCGGGACCTGATCGGCTTGCCCGGTTGCCGGAATGCTCGCCTCAGCGGAACGCGGACACATTGCGGGCGACCCAGTCGTCGAACGTCCGGGCGCCGGAACCGGTCACCTCGGTGACGGTGTCGCGGACCGTCAGCAGTTCCTCGTTGAGATCGCCGCCCGTCACATCGAGCAGCGCGTCCGCCGTCCGGGGACCCAGCTGCGGGACCATCTGTTCCCGCGCACGGGCCCGGTCGATCTCGGTGATCGAGAGCCGCTCCCCGAGCGCCGATGCGATCGCGTCGATCTGCCGGCGCGGGCTGATCCGGGCGGGTCCGGTCAGCGCGTACCGACGCCCTCGATGCCCGGGCTTGGTCAGCGCCACCCGGGCCACCGCGGCGATATCGGCGGGATCGACGGTGGGCAGCCCGACATCGGCGAAAAATAGTTCTACACTGCGGGATTCGCGAATCGAATCCGCCCACCGCAGGGCGTTGGACGCGAACTGAGTGGGACGCAAGATCGTCCAGTCCATGCCGCTGGTCTCGAGCAGCTGTTCCACCGCGGCATTGTCCCGGGCCGGCCCCAGATGAGGATGGCTCTGCACGGTGATCGAGGACACCAGCACGACATGCTCCACACCGGCACGGCGAGCCGCGGCCAGGATACCGGCATCGTCGCCCACCTGCGACACCAGGAACAGAGCAGTGACTCCCGCGAGCGCGGACCGCAGCGAGTCCGGCCGACGCAGGTCGGCGCGAACCGCCTCGACTGCGCCGGGCAGCGTGGCGCCGGACGGATCGCGGGTCGCGGCACGGATGTGGAGGTCACCCCGATCGGCGAGTTGGCGCAGCAGTTCGCGGCCGATGTTGCCGGTGGCGCCGGTCACCAGAATGGTCGTGGAAGGTCGTGAGTCGATCATGGACGCCACGCTAGAAGCTGAACGATAGTTGAGGTCAAATCTTCGACTGTCGTGGAGCGGGCCGGCAGGATCGGGGCGTTGCGCCGGTACGACGGCGCAGGTCGTACTTCAGTGCGGTGGCGACGTCGGGAGTTCGGGCCGCCGATGCCCCGGGCGGGAATGTGACCTGTGTTCCGGTCGTTACCGCTGAAGTGCACAAGCAGCGAGTCGGCCCTGCGCACTGGCGGAAAATATGGGGAGGCGCCCTCATGGATATCGTCCCGCCCGATGTCGACATCCTTATCAATCCCGGCGGTCCCGCCCAATTCCGGTTGGTCACCCGAGCACTGCGTGCCTCGGAGTGAACGCCGCTGTAAGTCGTGGTTCGGTTGTCGGGCCGGGTGGCATCACCGTTCAGTTCGGAAGTCGGAAGATATCCACACCTTCGATATCGTCGGCGGCGAGAACATCCTGTGCCACGAGGACATCCAGGTGGGCCATTGTTTCGCAGGTCGCGACCATCTGGTTGAACGTATCCAGGGTCGCGAAGGAGCGTTCCCGGCGGGTCCAGGCCAGGGCCCGGGCGACTTCGTAACCGGTGCACGGCGCAAGATCTGTTACGGCGGTGCGTATCTGGTCGAATCTTCGCTCGTGATGGGCGACTAGCGCGCGGGCCCGTGCGCCTGCGCTGCCACCGTGGGGTCCGTGTGCGGGCAGCATGGTCCGGTCGTCGTCGTCACGCAGCAGGGTCAGCGAGTGCAGGAACTTGTCCAGGGGGAGTTCCCAGGTGCCGAGTTCGAATCCGATGGACGGGGTGATGGTGGGGAGCAGATGATCGCCGGTGAAGACCAGCCGGTGCCGCCGATCGTGGAAGACGGTGTGGCCCTTGGTGTGTCCGGGAGTCTCGAGGATCTCGAGCTCGTAACCGCCGAGGGATACCGGGCCGGGCCGCAGCCAGTGGTCCGGTGCTTCCCAGTCCGCGAGATCGAAGGGCTCGTCGGCGCCGGCCAGATACGCGCGCGCGGCGATACCGGACGCACCGGCCCGCCGGAGTTCGCGCAGGGAGCTCTCCGGGACATTGCTGCCCAGCGCGCGCACCGCGTCGAGTCCCATCGACTCGCCGGCGCCCAGATGGACCCGGCAGCCGTGCCGGCGGCGTAGTTCCACCGCGAAGGTGTAGTGGTCGCGATGGATATGGGTGACCAGGACATCGTGGATCTCGCCGGGGGAGCGGCCGATCCGCGCGAGTCCGGCGGACAGTTCGTCATAGGTGTGCGGGCGGTGCCAGCCGCCGTCGATCAGGACGAGCCCGTCGTCGGTCTCGACGGCGTAGACATTGACCGCGCGCAATCCGTCCTGGGGCAGTTGCAGCGGTATGCGGTGAATCCCTTCGGCCACCGGATAGCAGCCGGGCTCGGCCCAGTGGGCGCTCATTCGCCGCTGCCGGCCAGGGGCACCATGGTCTGCTCCTCGCCGTACCAGATCATGCGGCGACCGCGCATGGCGCCGACATGGCGGACGGCCGCCTTCCATTCCGGGCCGGCCAGCGCGGCGTCGAGCGCCTCCCGGGATTCGAAGCTCAGGATGGACAGCCCGTCCCATCCGGCGGACCGCTCGTCGAAGCTGTCCAGCAGTTCGGTGTGCTGCCAGCGCAGCAGGCCGGGCAGGGGGTAGGTGACCTCGGCGTGTTCGCCGCGCCACCATTCGATGAACTGGTCGTGGGTCCACTCGCTGGGGCGCGCCGCCAGAACGATGAGGTTGTACATGGAGAGATCCTAACTGAATTCTGTTCGGTTTCGCAGGGTGTGCGACAGCGCGCGCCCCCTGCTGAGGATGATTACGCGCGCACCATCCGCACCGCCGTCTCGGTGACCGTTTCGGTGATCTCGGCGAGGGTGAGCGCACCGTCCGGGCGGTACCAGCGCCAGACGCTGATCACCACGGCGAGTACGAGCCGGCCCAGTACCCGCGGATCGTCACCGGCGAAATCGCTGGTCTCGACACCGCGGGCGATGAGATCGGTCCAGTTCTGTTCGATCTCCTGGACCAGTTCGCGTGAGCGCAGCCGTTCGGCTTCCTCTTTCTCGGACTGCCGGGGGGCGGCGAGTAGGTCCATATGGTTCTGCAGGATGCGTCGCTGCAGCGCGTCGATGGGCTCGGCGCGCAAAGCCGCGGCCACGGCCGCGCGCAATGCCTTTTCCGGGTTTTCCTCGCCCTCGATGGCCGCGACGAAACGATCCGCGGAATCGGCCAATTCCAGCCGCATGATGGTCAGCAGGCAGTGCGCTTTCGATTCGAAATAGTGGTACAGCGCCGTCTGGCCGATTCCGACTTCGTCGGCGATGGAGGCCCATTTCGTATGCTCGTAACCGATTCGTCCGAATTGCTCGATCGCCGCGGTCAGGATGCTGCCGCGCTTGGACCGCGGGCTCTCCCGCCGAGCTCCGGTATCAACGGTCATGAGTGAAGTGCCCCCAGGATTCGACGATGTGGATGCTTCAACTCTACCCCACCCGATATGAACTCGAGTCGGCTGCGGCGAGTTGCGCGGCGAGCCGGACCGCGTCCGGCCGGGATAATTTCCCGACCCGATTCTGCGGGAGGTCGGCGACGGTGAACAGGTATTCGGGCCATTTGAATTTTGGGAAATCCGCGGCAGCGAGCTGCGCGGTCACCACCGGCAGGGTCAGCTCGGCGGTATCGGTGACGACCAGTGCCGCCGCGCGTTCGCCGAGGAGATCGTCGGGAACCGGGACGACGCAGACCTGCACCACGCCCGGTAGCGCCGCGATCGCCGCCTCCATCTCGTTGATATCGATATTGCGCCCGCCGCGGATGATGATCTGTTTCTGCCGGCCCATCACCCGGATGGAACCGTCTCCGGCCACCTCCACCAGATCACCGGTGGGCAGGAATCCGTCGTCGGTGAGCGCCGGCGCCACCGGAGCGCCCCCGCGGGCGTATCCGATGAAAAGGGACGGGCCTTTCACCTGGGCGTCGCCGATCTCCCCGGCGGGCAGTGCCGCACCGTTCTCGTCGACCGCGCGGACCACGGTGCCCGGAAACGGGCGACCGTCCCGCCCCAGCCGGATCTCCGGCGGATCGCCGAGCCGCGGTGTGGTGTGGCCGAGACATTCCGACATACCGAACACTCGCAGGAAGGTGGTGCCGAGCTTCTCCTCGGCCTCGGCCAGCGCCCGCTGGTTCATCGGCCCGCCGCCGACCGTCATGGCGCGCATGGCCGACAGCTGCCCGGTACTGCCCTCGACCACCGAGAGCTGCAGGGCCATGGTCGGCACCAGCATGGTCCACGCCACCCGGTGCCCGGCCATCGCCGCGAGCGCGGCGCCCGGCGACCAGCGGCCGATGGTGACCATGGTGGCGCCGAGGAACGCCGGCAGGTACATACCGAAGCAGAACGCGGCAACCGACGACAAGGGGACGAACGCGCCCACGGTCTCCCCGGCGCGCAGTCCGACCGCGTCGATCGTGCTGCGACACGCGTAGCGGATGGCGTCCTCGGACTGGACCACGCATTTGGGCCGGCCGGTGGAACCGGAGGTCATCGCGATCGCGCTGCCGCCGTGCCAGCGCCGGACCGATTCGAACGGCGTGGCGCGGGCCAGCAGCAGATGCTCGTCGAAGGCGGTATCGCGGCGCGAGTAGATCTCCTCGGGCACGTCCCAGTGGCGCAGCGCCGCGGAGTCGCCGATCACCAGATCGGGACCGATGTCCTCCATCGCGAGCCGGAACTCCGATTCGGTGGCGTGCGGACTGAACACGGCGACCACTCCGCCGCGCAGCCCGACCGCGAGCGCCGCGGCCAGGGTGCGCCAGGTGTTGTCGGCCTGGATCAGTGCCGTGGGGGCGCGATCGTCGAGGGCCGCTATCCGCTCGGCCAGGGTGTTCGCCGTCGTCATGATCTCACCCAGACTGTGCTGTCCGAGTTCGTCGATCACCGCGATATCCGCCGGTGTCCGCCGTGCCCGTTCGAGCATCTCCTTCGCCAGTACTCTCATCGCCTGTTCCTCGTGCCGCTGTGCTCTCTGTTTACTCGTCGCCGCGCTCGCGCGGGGCGGAATGCGCTCGTCACGCCGGTGGGATCAGGACGGCGCGCCCGGTGATCCCGCCCGACCGCAGCCTGCGGTAGACCGCGACCGCCTCGGTGAGCGGGAAGGTCTCCGCAGTGACATGCAGGGCACCCCGGCGTGCGAGATCGACCACTGTCGCCAGGTCCGACCGCGGCCCCCAGAACGGCGCCGTCACGGTCCAGCCCGCGGCCAGGCCGACGTCCTTGCCGACCTCGATCCGCCCGCCCGCGCTGCCCACCACCACCAGGCGCCCGCCCGGTGCGAGCGCCGGCCCGGCCGCGCCCACGGTGTCCGGGGCGCCCGCGAAGTCCAGGATCAGGTCCGCGCCGTCGCCCAAGCCGGTGGTCGCGGACGGGATATCGGGAAAGGTCGCGTCCACGCCCAGCCGGCGGGCCACCTCGAGTGCGTCCGCCCGGTTGTCGATCGCGATGATCCGTCCGGCGCCGAATTCGCGCAGGATCTGGACCGCGAGATGACCCAGCCCGCCGACCCCCACCACGAGACATACGCTGCCGGCATCGATAAGGTCGCGGTGTTGCCGTACCGCGTGGTACGCGGTCAGGCCCGCATCGGCCAGAGGCGCGCAGGCCGCCGGGTCCACACCGCGCGCGGGAACCAGGAATCGGGACGAGGGCACGATCATCGCCTCGGCGAGCCCGCCCGGGTGGCCGAGGCCGTTACCGATCGCTTTTCCCCGGCCGTCCCGGTCCGGGCGCAGCCGCAGGCAGTAGTTCTCCCGCCCGCGTGCGCAGTTGCGGCACTCGCCGCAACTCCAGATTCCATGGACCACCACGGTTTCCCCGATCCAGCGGTGGTCGGCCGCGGGGCCCGCCTCGAGCACGGTGCCCGCGACCTCGTGTCCGAGAGTGAGCGGGAGCGGATAGCCGAACGCGCCGGCGGCGGCATCCATGATGTGCAGGTCCGAGCGGCACAGCCCGGCCGCCTCGACCCGCACCAGCAGTTCCTCCCCGCCGGGCCGCGGCGTGGGGATCTCGCGGAGTTCGGGTTCGGCACCCCAGGTGGTGAGCTGCACGGCCAGCATCAGCGTGCCGTCCAGCCGCCGTCGACCACCAGGGTCTGCCCGGTCATATAGGACGACGCGTCCGAGGCCAGGAACAGCACCGCGCCGTCCACCTCTCCGGTCCGGCCGCCCCGGCCGAGCATGGTGTTGCGCCGGACCCAGCCCGCCGATTTCTCGTTGCTGAACAGTCCGTCGGTCATCTCGGTGTCGAACCATCCCGGCACCACGGCATTCACCCGGATCCCGCGCCGGCCCCACTGGCCGGCGAGTTCCCGGGTGAGTCCCAGGGTTCCGGCCTTGGAGGCGGCGTAGCTGGCGCCGCCGATCGGTGCGGTGGAAACCAGGCCGATCACCGAGGAGATATTGATGTAGGACGCGTGGTCGCCCTCGGGCAGCCGGTTCGCCGCGTAGGTGGCGAGGTGGAAACCGGCGAGCAGGTTCAACTCCAGGATCGCGTGGAACCCCGCATCGGTCTCCTGCTCCGCCTGCGGCGGCCCCGGCCGGCCCGCATTGTTGACCAGGACGTCCAGGTGCCCGGACTCCGCGTAGCAGCGGTCCACCAGGGCGGTACGGTCCGCGCCCCGGGTCACGTCACAGGGCACCGGCACGATCCGGGAATCGGTCCGCGCCAGCTCGGTCAGCCGGTCCACCCGGCGGGCGGCCGCGTAGACGGTGGCGCCCGCGCCGGCCAGCACGCGGGCGAAGCCCAGCCCGAGACCCGACGAGGCACCGGTGACCACGGCGACCCGTCCGCTCAGATCGAACAGGCTCGTCGGCGTGGCGATATCCGGATCGCCCGGCTGCGTACTCATCTCAGTACACCGCCGTCCGGCCGCCGTCGACCGGGATGAGGGCCCCGGTCGTGTACCCGGCGGCATCGCTCGCCAGATGAACGACCAATCCGGCGATCTCCTCCGGCCGTCCCAGCCGGCCCGCGGGGAGCCGGTCGACGATCTTGCCGACGAACTCGTCGTCCCAGTGTTCGGCCATATCCGTCGCGAACCCGCCCGGCATCACACAGTTCACCCGCACCGACGGCGCGTATTCCTGCGCGAACGCCATGGTGAGCGCGTTGAGGCCGTTCTTCGCCGCGGCGTACATCGCCTCGGGTGGGCTGGGCCGGACCGCGCCGATACTGGAGATATTGATGATCGAGCCGCCGCCGGCGGCGGCCATCCGGGCCCCCGCGACAGCCATCAGCCGGAACGGGCCCTTCAAGTTCACCTCGAGGGTCTTGTCCCACAGGCCCTCGGTCACCGCCGTCAGATTCTCGGCCAGCGGAGCGATTCCGGCATTGTTGACCACGATGTCGAGACTGCCGAATTCGGCGACGATCCGGTCGACGGCCGGCTCTATGCTGTCCCACCTGCCCACATGCAGTTCCAGTGGGTGCGCGCTGCCGGGTCCCGCGCCGAGCGCGGCGACCGCCGCCTCGCAGGCCGCGAGTTTACGGCTGGAGACGATCACCGTGGCGCCGGCGTCGCGTAGTCCGCGGGCGATCGCCAGCCCGAGTCCGCGGCTCGCGCCGGTCACCAGCGCGACCTTTCCGGTCAGATCCGTTGTGCTCATCGGTGTTTCTTCACTTCCAGACGCGCGATGGTGCGCAGATGTACTTCATTGGGGCCGTCGGCGATCTGCAGTGCCCGGGTGATCGCGTGCATCCGGGCCAGCACGGTGTCGTTGCTGACCCCGGCTGCGCCGAAGATCTGGACTGCCCGGTCGACCACCGCGTGTGCCACTTCCATGGCAGCCACCTTGATCGCGGCGACCTCCGAGCGCGCCGCCGCATTGCCCTTGGTGTCCATCAGCCAGGACGACTTCAGGACCAGCAGGCGGATCTGGTCGATCTCGATCCGGCTACGCGCGATCCACTCCCGCACCACACCCCGGTCGGCCAGCGGGCCCCCGAACGCGGTGCGCGCCAGCGCGCGGCGGCACATCAGGTCCAGGGCGCGTTCGGCCATTCCGATGGCCCGCATCGCGTAGTGCATCCGGCCCGGGCCCAGCCGGCCCTGCGCGATGGCGAACCCGTCGCCCTCGGCGCCGAGCATATTCGCCGCGGGCACCCGGACATCGGTGAACTGCACCTCGCCGTGGCCGAGCCGGTCATGGAAACCGAACATCGGCAGATCACGGAGTACTTCGACACCGGGCGCGTCGGCGGGCACCAGGATCATGCTCTGCCGGCGATAGGGCGGCGCCTCCGGATCGGATTTGCCCATGAAGATGACGAGTTTGCAATCCGGGTCGAGAATTCCGGAGGTATACCATTTGCGGCCGTTGATGACGTAATCGTTTCCGTCCCGGCGGATGGTCGACGTGATATTGGTGGCGTCGGAACTGGCGACATCGGGTTCGGTCATCGCGAACGCCGACCGGATCTCACAATCCAGCAGCGGCCGCAACCACCGGTCCTTCTGCTCGTCGGTCCCGAACATGGCCAGGATTTCCATATTCCCGGTATCGGGTGCCGAACAGTTGATCGCCTCGTTACCGATGATGGACCGGCCGACCATTTCGGCGAGCGGGGCGTATTCCAGATTGGTGAGCCCGGCGCCCAAACCGTCGTGGGTCATGAAAAGGTTCCACAGACCCAGTTCCCGGGCCCGGGTCTGCAATTCCCGCATGATCTGCGGTTGTTCGTGCGGGTTGTCCGCCGCGGCGATCTGCTCGTCGTAGATCCGCTCGGCCGGATAGACGTGGTCGTCCATGAATCGGCCGAGCTTGTCGAGCAGGTCCGTCGTGCGGGCGGAGTAGGAGAAATCCACGGTGCGGCTCCTGAACTGGGGGAGGAGACCTCAACCGGCGAGCAGCGCGGTTCCGGTCTCGATGAGGCGGTCGATGGTGGCGGGCAGCTTTTCCTGGTCCGGGTCGTGGTGCCGGCCTTCGCGGTGCCGCCGCAGGTTGTGGCCCATGATGGCGGCCATCTTGAGCCGGCCGAGCGCGTCGAACCAGGGCAGCTCCGGTAGGTCGGTCCCGCCCGCGCGGTACAGCTCCACCAGTTCGGCGGCGCTCGGCAGCCCGGGCATCGTGCGGCCCACACCGGGGAAATTGGTGCCGTCGGCGAAGACCAGGAACCAGCCGAGCTCGACCCGGGGGTCACCGGCGCTCCAGATCTCCCAGTCGATCAGCGCGACGGGTTCGGTGCCCGCGGCGATGATGTTGCCGAGCCGGTAGTCACCGTGTACGAGGGTGGGTGCCAAGGGTTCCGGCACGCGGCGGCCGAGTAGTTCGAGCAGACGGTCACCGCCGGTGACCAGTTCCGGGGGTACCGCACCGAGCGTGCGGGCCCAGCGGACCAGTTCGTCGGCGGGGGTCAGCGCGGGTTCGATACCGGGCACCGCGTCGAGAGCGACCGCGTGCAGCCGGGGCAGCACCTCGGCCGCACGGCGCATCCGGGCCGCGGCGAGATCCGGCGCCACGGGCGGATCGTCGAGTACCGGTTCCAGCGATTCGCCGGCGACGAATTCCATGGCGAACCAGGCCGGTTCGCTCTCGTCGGTGACGACGATGCGTGGTACCGGGGCCTCGGTCGGCGCCAGCGCGCGCATGATCCGGGCCTGGCGCAACATATCGTGGCGGCCGATGGGTTCGCGGCCCTCGGGGACGGCTTTCACCACATAGGCTCCGCCGGTCGTCACCGCCCGGTAGGTGAGTCCCGAATGGCCACCCGGCAGGCGTTCGAAGGCGGTGAGTTCGTCCCCGAGCTCGGCGGCCAGCCGGTCACGGACCCGGTGTTCCAGCGTCATGGGCGTGGCTCCTTGGGCAGGCCGAGCACCCGCTCGGCGATGATGTTGTGCTGGATCTCGTCGGTGCCGCCGGCGATCCGGTAGCCGGGTGCGCCCAGGACGTGCTCGGTCCAGGCGTAGGTTCCCCAGCGTCCCGAATCGGCGACCAGGTCGCGGCCGAGCAGCAGCCGCGCCACCTCCGATGTGCGCGCCATGGTGTCGGTGGCCAGCAGCTTGCCCGTCGAGGCCTCCGGTCCCGGATCCCGCCCCGCGACCACCGCCGCGGCGACCCGCATACCCGCCACCCGCTGCACATAGCTGCGCGTCACCAGGTCGGCGACCCGGTCGCGTTCCAGGTCGGACAGCGCACGCCCCAGGTTGCGGGCGAGGGCCACCGCCTGATCGGCATTGGCCAGGCCCAGGGTCGCGCCGTCGAGGCGTTCGGCGGCGAGCACGGTCAGCGCGACCGGCCAGCCCTGGCCGGCCGGACCGAGTCGCAACCCGTCGTCGAGCACCACGCCGTCGAGGTAGACCTCGTTGAATGAGCTGCCGCCGGTCATCTGCCGGATCGGGCGGACCGTGACACCCGCGGCGTCCATGGGCACCAGGAATACGGTGAGTCCCGCGTGCTTGGCTGCCGCCGGATCGGTCCGGCACACCGCCACGCCCAGGTCGGCGACGCGGGCGCCCGAGGTCCAGACCTTGTGGCCGTCGAGGGTCCAGGTGCCGTCGGCGTTGTGGGTGGCCCGGGTCCGTACCGCGGCCAGATCGGAGCCGGCCTCGGTTTCGGAGAAGAGCTGGCAGGCGATGAGATCGGTGCGCAGCATGGCCCGGACATAGCGGTCCCGCTGTTCCGGCGTACCCCACTGCTCGATGGTCGGCGCCACCAATTGCTGGGTCACCGAGAACATCTCGGTCCGCCGCGGTATCTCGAACTCCGCTTCGGCACGCCGGAACGCGAGTACATAGGACATCGGCAGCCCGCGCCCACCGTATTCCGGGGCCCAGTTCAGCGCCCCCCAGCCCGCATCGAATTTGGTGCGCTCGTACTCGCGGATCGCGTCGGTGTGCCGCCGCTCCTCCGCGGCGGTCCAGTTCTCGAATACGGCGACCGAATCGTCACCGTGACCCCAGGTGGCTTCGGTGCGGGGCGCAGCGACGCCGCGCAACCAGTCCCGGGCCGATTCGGCGAACTCGGCGAGATCCGGAAGTGTCTGTGTACTCATTGTGTTTCCCTCGCCCTCAGACCGAAAGGACCGTGCAGGCGCTGATTCCAGGAGCGCCGTAGACGTGTGTGAAACCGAGGCGCGGGCCGCCCGGCACCTGGCGTTCGCCCGCCTCGCCCCGCAGTTGGGTGACGATCTCGTGGACCTGCCGCAGTCCCGAGGCGCCGATGGGTTCGCCGTTGGCGATACAGCCGCCGTCGGTGTTGATCGGCAGCCGGCCGTCGATCTCGGTGGCGCCCGCGGCGATCAGCTCCTCCTGGGCGCCGTGCTCGCAGAACCCGCATTCGGCCATATGCATGATCTCCGCGCCGCTCTCGGTGTCCTGGAGCTGGGCGATATCGATATCGCCGGGCCCGATCCCGGCCTGCTCGAAAGCCGCCGTGGCGGCATCGGTACTGACGCTGGCCGGTTCCCCGGTGCCCTGGACCGCCGGGCTGAACACCTCGAAGGATCCGAAGCGCCGGGTGCGATGGCTGATCGCCCGCAAGCGCACCGGGCGCCCGCCGAGCCGGCGCACAGCGGCCTGGCTCGCGACGACCACGGCCGCGCCCCCTTCACCGGGGGAGCAGAACATGAACTTGGTGAGCGGATCGTTCACCATATCCGCCGCGGCGATCTGCGCTGCCGAGATCGGCTCCCGCCGCCAGGCATTGGGATTGCGGCTGCCGTTGCGGTAGGCCTTCTCGGCGACCTTCGCCAGGGTCGCCGCGGAGATATTGTGCTCGCGCATATAGCGGCCGATCTTGGCGCCGAAGAACTGGGTGGTCACCATGAGTCCGGCCGTGCCGTACCCCTCGGGTAGACCCCAGTCGGCGGGGTCGGGGTCGAACGCCCCGCGTGGATGTTTGTCGAAGCCGACCGCGAGCGCGATCTCGGCGGCACCGGATCGCACCGCGTTGACCGCGGAGAACAGGGCGCTGCCGCCCGTCGCGCAGCCGTTCTTGACATTGGTGAACGGGATACCGGTAAAGCCGAGCTCGGCGACCAGGGTGTCGGCCAGTCCCGACCCGTCGCTGCCGCCGAACGCGACCTGGATATCGGGCCAGGCCAGTCCGGCGTCGGCCACCGCGGCGGTGATCGCCTCAACCGCCATCTGCCGGCCACTGACCCCGGGCCGGCGGCCGAAGCGCGACAGCCCGCTCCCGATGATCGAAACCTGATCTGTCACCGGTCCTCGCTCTGCTGGGTGGTAGTGGTGGCGAACCGGGGGACCGGTGTGACCGCGACCAGCCGCACCGGCGCCCGGTCCAGGGCGGCGAAATCGTGGCAGTCGAGAATCGCCTCGATCTTGATCCCCTCGGGAAGTTCGACATAGCCGACCGCGTACGGTGTGAAGCCCTCGGCGGGAACGACATACGGTGGCGATTTCGGCGGGTACCGCTGAACGGTGTAGGCCCAGACCACCCCCTCGTCACTGAGGGGCAGTGGGTCGGCGGTCGGCCGGGCGCAGCGCGCGCAGCTCGTGCTCGCCGGGTAGCCGACCGTGCCGCACACCCGGCACCTACTGCCTTCCAGTACGGGTTTCACCTGCTCACCCATGTCGTTCCTTCCGATGGTCGGTCTGCCGATCGCTGGTTCAGCGACCGACCCACTTGGGTTCGCGCTTCTCCAGGAAGGCGTTGACACCCTCGCGCGCGTCCTCGGACTGCAGGGCGTTGCCGACCGCCAGGTGTTCCATCACCATCAGCGATTGGATATCGGCGTCCAGGCCGCGGTCGATGGTCATCTTGGTGAGCTTCATGGCGAACGGGCTCTTGTCGATGATCGGCGCGATGAAATCGGCGACCAGGGCGTCGAGTTCGGCCGCCGGGGCGGAGGCGTTGATCAGATCGAAGGCTTCGGCTTCCTTGCCCGAAAGCAGTTTGCCGGTGAGCATCAGTTCCTTGGTCTTGCGGATACCGATCATGCGCGGCAGGCGGTAGATCGGGCCCGCGCCACCGAAGAGCGCGCGGCGGATGTGGAAGTCGCCGATCTTGGCGTCGTCGGCGGCGACCGCGAAATCGCAGGAGATCATCAACTCGAAGCCGCCCGCGGTGACGTATCCCTCCAGCACCGCCACCGACGGAGTGTTCATGGAGTACAGGCGGTCGCAGACCTTCGCCGAGAGCACGGCGACATCCATCGCGTTGGTCTTGCCGACGTAGTTCTCTCGCAGTTCGTCCAGGTCGAAGCCCGAGCAGAAGGTGTTGGCCCGGCCGCGCAGTACGAGGACCTTCAGCTCGGGGTCGTTGTCGACCTCGACGATGATCTCGTCGAGCCGGTGCAGCAGCTCCACGGTGACCGCGTTCTTCTTGTGCGGGCGGTTGAGCCAGACACGCGCGATCTCGCCGTCTTTCTCCAGGACGATGTGGTCGGTGTCAACCATCGGGGGCCTCTTTCATTGTCCGTTATTGAACTGGATTCACTTCAGTTGTACTCGACGGCACGCAGGGCGTCAATACGGAATTCCGCGCCGGTCCGGGTCGTTCAGACACCGATCAGATCGGCGATGCGCACACGATGGGTGCGCGAATCACCTTGTGCTGCTTCGTTTCCGAGCGCGCGCCGGAAATAGGAGTGCACGGGATGCTCCCAGGTGAAGCCGACGCCGCCGTGCAACTGCACCGCTTCGGAGGCCGCGAGTACGGCCGCGTCGGTGCACACGGCACCCGCCACCGCCACGGCCAGTCGTGCCGAGTCGGGGTCCTCGGCGTACAGGGCGGCGGCATACCGGGACGCCGATCTCATGCGTTCCAGCTCGACCAGTAGATCGGCCAGCCGGTGTTTGACGGCCTGGAAGGAGCCGATCGGCCGCCCGAACTGCCGGCGTGTGCGGACGTAGTCGACCGTGAGATCCAGCAGGTGCTCGACGATGCCGGTGTTCTCGCAGGCCGTGGCGAGGGTGGCCAGATCGTGCAGTCGCGCGACGGCGGCGGGTGTCGATTCCGGCGTCGTCAGTGCGACGGCCGGGCAGTCGCGGACGGTGAGGTCGGCCTGCCTGCGGGTGGGGTCGAGGACCCGGCGTGGGCTACGGACGGCCTCCGGTCCGGGGCGCAGGGCGAAGAGGCGGCGGCCCGCGGGGGTATCCGCGGAGGCCACCACGATATCGGCGGTCTCGCCGCCCGGTAGATGGGTGACCGTGCCGTCGACGCGCCAGGCATCGGAAACGGATCGGGCCCGCAGCGCGTCGGTCGCCGGATCGAGGATGCCGACGGAGGCGAGCGATCGGCCGGCGAGTACCTCGGCGAAGAGTTCGGCGGTCTCCCCGGCGGCCGGCAGTAGCGCCTGAACGCCCAGTACCGCCGAGCTGGTCACGGGCTCGCAGACCAGGGCCCGGCCGCATTCCTCGAGGACGACGGCCAGCTCGGCAGTGCCGTAGCCCAGCCCGCCCTGCTCCTCCGGTACGGCGAGCGAGGTCACCGACATCTCGTCGACGAGACGTCGCCACAGCGGTTCGGAGTATCCGCTCGCGGACTCCGCCGCCGCGCGGACCTGGTCGATATCACTGTGCCTGGCGAGCAGCGCCCGCAGTGTTTCGCGCAGTTGTTCCTGTTCGGGCCTGGGCGTGAGGGCCGCCGGTTCCACCCGCGGCCAGGGAACTTCGACGGCGGCTGCTGAGGTCGGGGACATGATTCTCCGGTTGACTTGAGTTCAATTCGGCAAACCGAGCGTAGCGGTTCTCGGTCTCGACAAGAAGTGGTTTGCTGAACTAAGTTCATTTCATGAGTTACGTGATCGAGGAGTACTACGCGACTGTCGACAGCGGCGGCTTGCGGGACGCGGTGGCGTTGCTGGCCGAGGACGTGGACTTCACGATGGTTTTGCCGACCGGGGTGAAACGGGACCGCGGCCGCTCGGCCATGTTCGATTACCTCGGCGGCCGGCCGCCGGTGAAGCGCAAGCACGTGCTGCTGCGGGTGGCCGCCGACGGTGACGTGCAGTTCGCCCACGGCGCCGTCACCGAGAACGACACGGTGACCACCGGCTACTTCGTGGCCGCGATGCATCTGGACGCGGCGGGACTCATCGACCGGTATCAGGTCACGTTCAGCGCGGACTTCGCGCTCGTGGACCGGTCCTCGACCGAAGGAGAACAGCAATGACAACGGATGTGCCGGTGCTGGCCCGGTGGTTCGGTTATATGGATTCCGACGATCCGGATCGGGTGCTCGGCATGATCTCCGACGATTTCACCATGTCGGTGCAGTTCTCCAAGGGATCCGGGGAGAGCGCCGAATTCGTCGGGGACCGGGCGGGTCTGGTCGCCTACCTCGCCCAGCGTGAGAAGAGCACCCTGATCCATCACATCGACGTGGGCGCGGTGGTCGGCGAATACGAACTCGTGCTCGGTCGTACCACCCGTGCCGGGGAGTTCGAGGCGTCGTTCAACGCCACCGCCCAGCTCGACGCCACCGGCGCGGTGTGCCGGCTGCTCATCGCCCGGACACCCGAGGTCGCCTTCGCGCGCTGAGCGGCGCGGGCCCTTCCGACAAGGAGGACCACCGATGAATCGCCGGCTCTGCCTGGCCCGGCGCCCGGCCGGAAAGCTGAGCGTCACCGATCTCACGCTGATCGAGGAACCCGTTCCGGAACCCGGCCCGGACGAGATCCTGGTGCGCAACACCTGGCTGTCGATCGATCCGTCCATCCGCATCCGGCTCGCGGAAACCACACCCGACGGGTACCTGTCGCCGCTGCGGCCGGGTGAGGGGCTCACCGGTCTCGCGCTCGGTGTGGTCGCCGAGACCCGCCATCCGGACTATGCCGTCGGGGATCTGGTTTCCCACACCCTCGGCTACCGCGATTACGCGGTGGTGGGCGCCGGTGCGCAGACCATCGGCGGCTACGGCGCACCCACCCGGATCGACGCGGGGGACCTGCCGCCGCAATGGTTCCTCGGGCCGCTGGGCAGCGCCGGACTCACCGCCTATGTGGGACTGGTCGAGATCCTCGAGCTGACCGCGGCGGATACGCTGTGGGTGTCGTCGGCCGCCGGTTCGGTCGGCTCGCTCGCCGCGCAACTCGCGGTCTCGCGGGGCGCCACGGTGCTCGGCTCGGCGGGCAGCCCGGACAAGGTCGCCTACCTGCGTGACGAACTCGGCATCGCGGCCTTCGACTACCACGAACCCGCCCTCGCCGAATCGCTGGCGGCGCTCGCGCCCACCGGAATCGACGCGTATTTCGACAATGTCGGTGGTGGCCATCTGACCGCGGCGTTGGACGCGCTGCGCCCGCAGGGGCGGATCGCGCTGTGCGGTGCGGTGTCCGGTTACGACGGCGCCGCCCCGGCCGGGCCGCCGAACCTGTTCACCATGGTGGCGAAAGGTCTGCGCATGCGGGGTTTCCGGGCCGGATCTTTCAACCACCTCGAGGCGCCGATGCGCGCCGAGGTCGGTGCGCATCTCGCGGCCGGCCGGCTGGTCCACCGGGAATCGGTGTTCGAGGGGATCGAGCAGGCGGCGGCCGCCCTGGTGGCGATGCTGTCGGGCGCGACCACCGGTAAGACACTGTGCCGGCTGGCCTGAGGAATGCCGTGGTGCTCAGCGGTCGCGCTGGGCGCGGCCCATATTCCGTTCCCGTTCCCGTTCGGCCGCCGTGGCGAGATAGTCACCGAGTTCGCGGCGCAGGGTGGTGTCGAGCGACCGGGCCAGACTGGTGTGTACCGCGGCGACACCGAGCTCGCGCATCGTATTGAGCATGCGGGTGGTGGCGGCGATCTCGTCGTTGGAGTCCGGTAGCCAGCCGGGCCCGTGCTCGTCGACGATATGTTTCTTCGCCGCGTTGATGAGCAGCTCGCCGATATCGTCGATTCGCGTCGCGACCTCGGCGTACACCGAGATCAGCGTGCCCAGCTCCACCCCGTACTCGTGGAGTTCGGTGAACGAGGTGAGCAGCTGGGTATCGGTGATCACCACCGTCTCGCCGTCCACCCGGACCAGACCCATCCGGCCCAGCTGGGCCACCAGCTCCTCGGTCTGCTCACCGAGGATGGTGGCGAGTAGCTCCCGAGGGACCTCGAACGTCTCCTCCTCCGACCAGTTCGCGGTGACGGCGTGCTGTAGGCCCAGCACCTCGGTGAGGTCCTTACCGGTTTCCCAGCTGGTGATGAAATCGGCGATATGCGCGGTGGTGAAACCGCGCTGCAGCAGCGCGTCGATGAGGCGGAGCCGCTCGAGATGCGAATCGTCGTAGATACTGGCCCGGCCGTCGCGGTCGGCCGGGGGCGGCAACAGTCCGCGTTCCTGATAGGCACGGACATTGCGGGAGGTGGTGCCCGCGGCGCGGGCGAGATCATCGATCCGGTATCGCGCCATGAATCCGCACCTCCCTCGCCCGCCTGCGCCGGTGACTCCGGCTCGGGAATCCGAGTCTAGCCGCCGGCCAGGAGACCGATGCCACCGTCGGCACGGGCCACCATTGTGTAGTCGTCGAGATCGACCTCGCGCAACTGATTGCGGTACTGGGTGGCGAACCCCGGGTACATGGTCGCGTTGTACCCGTCCTCGGTCAAGTACCAGCTGCGGCAGCCCGAGTTCCAGGTGGTCGCGCCGAGCCTGCGCTGGATCGCCGCGTTGTCACGCTCCTGGCGCTCGCGGCGCACCTCGAGCATCCGCAGATCACGGTCGAGGATCAGGCCGATCGCCCGCACCAGATAGTCGATCTGCGCTTCCATGTACACCAGTGCCGAGTTGTGCCCCGGACCGGAATTGGGTCCGAAGGTGAGGAACAGGTTCGGATACCCCGAGACCGCGACACTGCGGTACGCGAACGCGCCGCGCTGCCATTCGTCGGCGAGCACCCGGCCGTCGCGACCGGTGATCGGGATCGGCGTCCCCGTTTTGGAGACCTCGAACCCGGTGGCGAACACGATGCAGTCGGCGCGATGCTCGATCCCCTCGGCGGTGCGGATACCGTCCGGGGCGATCCGGGCGATCGGCCAGGTGATCAGTTTGCAGTTCTCCCGTTGCAGCGCCGGGTAGTAGTCGTCGGTCATGAGCAGTCGTTTGCAGCCCGCCCGGAAATCGGGGGTGAGCTGCCGGCGCAGCCACGGATCGGCGACCTGCCGCCGCAATTGCGCTCGGCCGACCAGTTCGACCACCCGGGTCAGCGGGGTGTTCCAGACGACGCCGAGCGCCACTGACTCGTGTCCGTAGAACCACGCCTGCCGCGCGAAGGTCTGCGCGCCGGGAACGTGCCGGTAGAGCTCTTTGGCCAGGACGCCGGTGCGCCGGTTCACCCGGGGCAGGACCCAGCCGGGGGTGCGCTGGAAAACCTTCACCGAACCGGCCCGTTCCACCAGTTCCGGAATGATCTGCACCGCACTGGCTCCGGTACCGATCACCGCGACCCGTTTCCCGGCGAAATCGTAGTCGTGGTCCCAGCGGGCACTGTGGATCGTATGGCCGGCGAAGGAGTCGATACCCGGGATATCGGGGTAGCCGGGTTCGGTCAGCGGTCCGGACGCCAGCACCACCGCGCGGGCGCGGACTCCTCCGGAGCCCTCGACCGAGATCTCCCAGGTCCCGGTGGCCTCGTCGAATACCATTCCGGTGACGTTGTGCCGCAGCCGGATACGGGGTGCGATACCGGATTTCGCCACCATCGCGTCGATATAGCCCAGGATCTCACCGCTTCCGGAATAGGTGTGTGACCAGTCCGGATTGGGCGCGAAACTGTAGGAGTAGAGCCGGGAGGGAATATCGCAGGCCGCGCCGGGATAGGTATTGTCGCGCCAGGTTCCGCCGATGGCGTCACCGCGTTCGAACACCGCGAAATTCGTGATACCGCGGTCGCGGAGCCGGATGGCCGCGCCGATTCCGGCGAATCCCGCCCCGATCACGGCGACATCGAGCGGGGCTGTGCTGGTCGTGGTCATCTCTGTCCTCGTCATGCGGCGGGGGTGTAGGTGATTTCCTTCGACCAGCTCGGGTCCCTGCGCAGCAGCCGCCGCGGAATGGCCCCGGTGACCTTCACCAAGGTGTCCGCGAGCAGGTGATACGGGTGCCCCCGGTCGACGACCCAGTCACCGTGCCTCTTCACGATCTGGTACATCGGCAGCCGGCGCGCAAACTCGCTGCGCTCGCCCACCTTCCGGTAGCGCTCGAGCGCCGAGTACAGCTTCTTCTCATCCACTCCCAGCGCGACGATGTTGTCGCGCATCTTGTTCAGCAGCGGCATATAACTCATTACGCCGATCAGGAAGGTCGGTTTCACCCAGCCCCCGACCAGTTCGATGAGCAGGGTGCGCATCTCGGCATGGCCCAGCACATCCATCACCGCGAAATCAACTGCGAGGTGCCGGGATTCGTCGGCATTGATCCGGCGGAACGCCTCCTGGCACACCGGGTCCTCGATCTCGTCCATGATGAATTTGACGAGGGCGCCGTCCAGCGCCACCTCGAGCATCGGGATCACGGTTCCCAGGAACGACAGCGACATCTCGTCGGCGTACTTGTCCAGGAAATCGATGACCAGTTTGACGTTGATATTCGGTTGCGGGATCTCGTCACCCTCGAGCATGCCCCAGCGCCGCATCAACGCGAGTTCGGCATTGGCGTGCTTCTGTTCCTCGGCGTGGAAATAGCGGTAGATCTCCCGCAAGGTCTCGTCGGGAGCCTTCTTGGCCATGGCGGCGAATCCGCGCGCCCCCACGTTCTCGATCCACATCAGGTCCGACATGAACGGCTTCAGGCGCGCGTGTTGTTCCGGGGTGATCGTTTCGGTACCCGGCGCGTCCCAGTCGATATCGGCCAGTGCCCACTGGCGGTCCTTGATCTTGTCGAGCATGTCCTGGAAGTCCATGGTCGCCATATCAGACTCCTGTTCTCTGGGTGGTGGTCGGTGTGGCAGGCGCGTCCTGCGGCAACAGCCGCTCGAGCAGGCCCGCCACCGTGGTGTACGGTCCGGGAAAAGCGCGCTTGAGCAGCCAGATCAGCTGGGCGTCGGGCTGGGGGAGGACATGCAGCCGGCCGCGGTCGTGCGCGTCGAGGGTGATGCGGGCGACGCGCTCGGGGGCGAAGCCGGTCCAGCGCATCAGGGTGTCGGCGAGATCGCGCGAACCCGAGGTGATGCGCCCGTCCCGGGCGACATTGGTCCGGACGAAGGTGGGGCAGAGTACGGTGACCGCGATATCGGTGCCGCTGAATTCCGCGGCCATCGTCTCCGACAGGGCGAGCACTCCGGCCTTCGACGTGTTGTAGACCGCCATCGAGGGCGCGGCCGCGAATCCGGCGGCCGAGGCCACATTGATGATGCCGCCGCGGCCGGCGGCCCGCAGCCGGGGCGCGAAGATCTCGCATCCGTGCACTACGCCCCACAGGTTGATACCGAGCGCCCACTCCCAGTCGCCGAATCCGATCGCGCCGACCGGTTTCCCGCCGATTCCGACGCCGGCGTTGTTGACCACCAGCGAGACCGGACCGTCGAATACCGAGTCGGCGAACCGGGCAAGGATCTCCACGTCCTCCCGGCGGGCGACATCGCAGCGGAAAGCGTGGGCGGCGCCGGGGTGTTCGCGTTCGATGAGGGCCACCGTTTCCGCGGCGCGGCTCTCGTCGATATCGGCGCAGACGATCTGTCCGCCCCGGGCGGCCAGATCGCGGGCCAGGGCGCGGCCGATTCCGCTCCCGGCGCCGGTGACCACCGCGCGGGCGCCATAGGTGCGGCCCGAACTGCCGAACGGCAGGAGATTGCGCAGGGCTGTCATCTCAGCTCACTTTCCGTGGGGTCCCGACCGTTGATGCCGCGCAGAGGAATTCGGCGGCCCGGCCCAGGGCGGCGTCGGCCTCGGGAGCCAGGCGCGGCAGTGCCTGGAACACGTGCACCTGGCCCGGCCAGATGTCGAGCGTGCAGTCTCCGCCCGCGGTCCGGACCATCGTGTGCAGGTGCCGGGCGCCGCCGCTGAGCATCTCGGCGCCGCCGGCCTGGACCGGCAGCGGCGGTAACGCGGTGCCGGCCGCGACGGTGAGCCGCAGCCGTGGGGTGTCGTCGGGGTGCCCGCTGGTGTAGACCCAGGGGAGCCGGCGGGGACCACCGTATTCCGCCGCGGTGGCGGCCGGCCGTGAACGCGGGGAGGGCGTCCGCGGTACAGCGGAGCGCGAGGTCCTCGTCGACCCAGTCATGCGTTCAGAATCATTCATCAATGTGCCATTTGTCAATGGCAGAATAATCGGCCCGCCGAGGGGAACCCGCGTGGCACCCCCGGCCGGTACGTGGTGGTGCGGCACGATGAGGGGATGGACATCGACCTCTCCGGACGGCACGCACTGGTCACGGGTTCCAGCCAGGGCATCGGCCTGGCCATCGCCACCGCGCTGGCGCGGGCCGGTGCGTCGGTGATTGTCAACGGGCGCGGGCCGGACAAAACCGAAGCGGCCCGCACCCGCATTCTGGGGGAAGTGCCCGGGGCCTCGGTGCGCGCCGTCGCCGCCGACCTGTCCTCCGCGGTGGGGGCCGGAATACTGCGGGAGAAGGTCCCCGAGTTGGACATCCTCATCAACAATCTCGGAATTTTCGAGGCGAAACCGGTACTCGAGATCGACGACGACGACTGGCGGCGCTACTTCGAGGTGAATGTGCTGTCCGCCATCCGGCTCATCCGAATGTATCTGCCCGGCATGATGCAGCAGGGTTTCGGTCGCGTCATGAACATTGCCAGCGATTCGGCGGTGGTGACCCCGCTCGAAATGGTGCACTATGGCACCACGAAAACCGCGCTGCTCGCCGTCACCCGCGGATATGCGAAAGCCGCGGCGGGTACCGGGGTCACCGTCAATTCCGTGCTGGCGGGTCCGACCCATACACCCGGCGTCGAGGATTTCGTCCGCGACCTGGTCGGCTCCGAACTGCCCTGGGAGGAGGCCCAGCACCGCTTCATGCAGGAGCATCGCCCGCATTCGCTGATCCAGCGACTGATCGAACCCGCCGAGATCGGCAATATGGTGGTCTACCTCGCCTCGGATCAGGCCTCCGCCACGACCGGGGGCGCCGTCCGTGTGGACGGCGGCTACATCGATTCCATCCTGCCCTGATCGGGCCGCTCGATCGCTGTGCCGCGGCGGTCGAGCGGTATCAGGCGATGTCGAATTCGGTACTGGTCCCCACAATCGGCTCCAGGCGGCCGCCGGGCGTGAGCCGATCGGCGAAGTGCACGAAACGATGACGTCCCGGTGCGGCATCGGCGGGGATATCCCAGGTGAAGGATGCCACCGAGGTCCCCGGGCCGCGTGTGCTCCAGTGGAAACGCACGGCCCATTCGCCCTCGTTCGCGACCCGCATCCACGTCCCGTCCACCCGCCGCTGCACCTCGAGGAAGGTGCCGTTGCGGCGGGGGTTGTGTCTCGGGTGGGCGGAGACGAATTCCACCTCCGCCCGGGCACCGCGGGTGTAGTGCGCGGCCGGCGGGGTGAGCGTCGCGCCGAAGTCGTGTCCCGGGAGGGCGGTATCGGGACCGGGGGCGGGGACGAAGTCGGGTTGCAAATGCGAGAGGTCGCGCGGGGCCGGGCCCCGGTCGACGGCCGCGCCGGTGGCCAGCGCGGTGGCCAGCCGCGTGAACTCCTGCTGATAGGCGGGCAGCGTGTACCGGCCGAACAGGGTGGACGCGCCCTCGTACTGCTGCGCGTCGTATTCCTCCGGGGTGGTGACGTATTCGTGGTAGGCGTTGGCGTACCCCTGCAGCAGTACCTGATCCAGTCCGACCCCGAGGGCCGCCGCCACCGCCCGGCGCACCCGCAGGCCGGCCACGATGGTGAACTCACCACCGGCCGCCGCCAGATACAACTCGCCGAGGCGGACGATCTGGATCGGCACCACACTGGGCACCCACGGTGCCGGCGGCAGCAGATCGAACGGCACCGCGATCGCCTTGGGCGCCTGGGCATCGGCGAGCCAGCCGGGTGCGGGCTGATGCGGGTCGCCGAGGAAGTCGAGGAAGGGGTTGCGCACGCCCTCCGGAATCGGGCCGCCCGGCAGCCCCGGGCCGTCCTCGACACTCCCGGCGAGCAACGACACACCCGCGGCAGGCGGTGCGGTGCGTCGGGCGGCGCCGTCGGGCGTGAACCGTCCGTCGACCGCTATATCGGACAGGTCGATATAGCAGAACACCGACCCCACCGGCCCGTTCATGGGGCTCGCGGACGCGAACGCCGCGCGGGCGGCGTCGTGCTGGCGCTCACCGAGGATGCGGGTGTTGTCGAATTCGTTGCCGGTCGGACCCGAACCGGGCCGCAGATCCAGATTGGGCGACATATCACCGGCATTGGTCTGGGCGAAGGCGGCGACGTAACCCGGTGCGCCGTCGAGATAGCGCACGCCGTGGTCGGTGTGCTCGCAGGCGAATGCTGCGTAACCCTTGTTGTCCGAGCTGATCAGCCGGTTCTTGTTCGTCATCGAGGTGTTGTGAGTGGCGAACCAGGTGATCGCGCCGACCTCTTCGCCGCCCTTGCCGATCGATACCGTGGTGACCGCCGGATCGATGGCGTCCGGGAAGTGCGTCCGGTCCGCGGCGGGGTTGCGGTCGAAGGCGACCCGGGACCGGTTGACGCTGGCGTTGTGCAATTCGGCGCGGCCGAGGGCGAGCGTGCCGGGGGAGAGGTCGGCGTGCGCGGCCGCGATGGCTTCGACGAGACCGGTCACCTCGGCGTCGTACACCTGCTGCTTGAACCCGAGAATCGACAGGTTGTAGGCGTAGTCGTGGGCGGCCCCGCCGCAGACGGCGTGCGAATGTGTCGATGTGAGCAGGACATTGCGTTCGGTGTACAGCTCGCCGAAACGGCGGCCCAGTTCGGTGAGCACGCCGCGGTGCACCGATTGGAAGATCATCGCGTTCTCGGCGACGGCGAAGACGACCCGCGCAGATCCGGAGGCGAAGACGAACGCGCGGGCGCGAGGACGCAGGTGGATGCCCGCGGTGGTCTGATCCTGCTGGGAGTAGCCCATCATGCCGCATTCCGCGGCGGGGCCGGTGATATCGGAGATTCCCAGACCCACGAGATAGCCGCCGGGCGCGGCCTGTGCGGTGGCGGCGAGCCGCTCGCCGAGACCCGGCGCGGTCGCGGTGAGTGCGCCCAGCGCGACCGTTCCGGCCGCCGCTCCCGCCAGTACCGTGCGACGGGGGAGCGCCGCCTGCTCGGAATCCGTGGGTCGCGCCGCGGCACGTGTTTCGGAGGTTGCCACCATCGAGGAGTCCTTCCTGCTCGACTGGCAGCGAACCACACTGTTGAACAAACGTCCAGATGTGGCCCGGCCGGTCGCGGCCTCGAATGCGCACCGCGCCCGATGCTCTCGGCGAGTAGTGGTCGCGTCCGGCTCGAACGGCTGCGGTCGCGTCCGGCTCGAACGGCAGTGGTCGCGTCCGGCTCGAACGGCAGTGGTCGCGTCCGGCTCGAACGACTGCGGCCCCTCTGGTCGGTACGGCAGTGGTCCTGTCCGGTCCGAAGGGCAGCGGCACCGCGTCGGGCCGATCGACGATCCGCACGGGTCAGTCCGGGAGCATGGGCACCGATAGACCCTCGCCGTGCCGCAGGAGCGCGGCGCGGGTGACCGCCCCGGAGCCGAACCGGGTGCGGAGTGCGTCCAGGGTGGTGTCCAGCGCCGGTGTGGGCCCCTGGTCGAACGGCAGGGTGAGTTGCCGGGGGTCGGCGTTCTCCAGATTCGTCAATGCCAGCCCGATCAGGGTGAGGCCGCGTGCGGTGATCAGCGGCATCGCCTCGGTCAACAGGCCCCGGGCGGCCGCCAGGATCGTTTCGGTGTGGTCGGTGGCCGCGGGCAGGGTGTGCGACCGGGTGGCGCGGGTGAAATCGTCGAACCGCATCCGCAGCACCACCGTGCGGCAGCACCGCTGGGCGGCCCGTAGCCGGCGGCCGAGCCGGTCGGTGAGGCCGTGCAGATATGCCTCGATCTCCGCGGGCGGGTGCGGCCGGCGGCCGAGTGCGCGCTGCGCGCCGAGGGATCGCCGCCGCCGCCCCGTCTCCACCCGGCGTGGATCGCGCGCCCAGGACAGTGCGTGCAGATGCCGGGCCGCGGCCGCGCCGACGATCGGCCGCAGCCCCGCTTCGCCCAGCTCCGCCAACTGTCCGACCCGCTCGATACCGTGTGCGTGCAGGGCACGTTCGGTCACCGGGCCCACACCCCACAGCCGGTGCACCGGCAGCGGATGCAGGAACTCGAGCTCCTCGGCCGGTTCCACCCGCAGCAACCCGTCCGGTTTCGCGACCGCGCTGGCCACCTTGGCCAGGAACTTGGTCCCCGCGATGCCGACCGAGATCGGCAGTCCGAGCTCCCGCCGGACCCGCGTCCGCAGATCGGCGGCGATGGCCTCCGGTTCACCCTTGATCCGGCGCAGTCCCGCGACATCGAGAAACGCCTCGTCGATCGATATTCCTTCCACGATCGGGGTGGTATCGGCGAAGATTTCGAACACCGAGCGGCTGGCCTCGGCATAGACCGACATCCGCGGCGGGACCACCGTGGCGTCCGGGCACAGGCTCAATGCCCTGCCGATGTTCATCGGCGTGCGGACGCCCACGGCCTTGGCCTCGTAACTGGCGGCCAGGACAACTCCGCCGCCCACGAGGACCGGTCTGCCGCGCAGCCGCGGCTGATCCCGTTGCTCCACCGAGGCATAGAAGGAGTCCAGGTCCGCGTGCAGGATCGACGCGTGATCCCGGGCGGCGATCCGCGGCCGCCGGGCGGGCGGTGAGGGCGGCGCGGTCTCCGCCGGATCCTCGGGCGGCCCCGGCGCGGGTGATCCCCGGCCGTATTCGAACATATGTTCACACTAGCAGTGGGGTGCGGTTCCCCCCGAGGGGATCGGCTGTTGTGGAGACAGACTCTCGTTGTCGCATGCAGGTCATGCATGACACCGGCGGGGGTCGGTCTGGATTACTACCCGGGGCGCAGCTCTCGAGGCAGTTCGTGCACTTCGACCATTGATTTCCTCGTCTCCCGAGCGGTGACATCCTGAGTAATCAACCTGAGGAACGCGGCCTGCGCACCCGCCTCGGCTACGGCCCCCTGGTCCGCGCCTCGTGCGGTGTCTCCACCCTCTGGCGCTACCCGGACGACGCGGAACCGCTGTGCGATGGCCAGACCGTCTATCCCGACCATATCGCCGCCCAGGTCACCGCGGTCGCAGTACTCGCCACTACACCCGGGTCGAACACGACCGACTCCCTATGAGCCTGCCCGCCGCCGCCCCGCGCGGCCGTGTTCTCCGGTATCGCCGACCCCCTACCCGCCAGGCATCACTCGCAGGCGAACACATCCGGGAGGTCTGCGCCGAACTCGGCATGGACAGCACTGAGATTGACGCGTTGGTGGACTCCGGGGGACTTCAGCCCCTGGCGATGACTCCGGCGGATCAGAAACCTGGCTGACGCCGAGCGACCTCCGGGGTCAGCATCAGGGTTGCTGACCAAGAGTTGCGTGTTTGAAGAGGAAGGTTGCCGACGAGGCACCCGCGCCGAGCTCGTGATCATCGGCCGACGGTCTCGAACGCGAAGATCCGCAACTCACATCCGGTGGTTCGCCACCATGGAGATTACGGGTCCAGTAGCCCGTCCGTGGTCGTCGAGGATATGGACGAGTTGCTCTACGATCCGCATGACGACCGCGCGATCTGCTACCCGGGCGTCCGGGAGGAGCTTCTCCGGCGTGGGCACTGGTGCCGTGGCTGCGTCCATGGATAGAGGACGACAGCATGCGCTGAGTGACCGGCCGACCGGAGACATCAAGCGCGGTCCGCGTCGGCCGACCGTGATGCCAAGCCACTGCGTAGCAATGCCACCAAGTGGTGCGCGTGCTCGCCGTCGGCGCCGGTGGCGAGGGCCAAGCCGGTGGCCAGTGTCAGCACGTCGGTCGTGGTGACATCCGGTCGCAGCGCCGTCCGGGCGCGTTCCACCAGGACACCGGCCGCGGCAGTTATCGAGGTGTGCCATTCCGCGAACAGCGGCGTGTGGCGGTCGCCGGGGCCGGCGGACGCGGCAAGCGCGAGTGGACGCTTCGTCGCTACGTGTACGACGAACTTGTCGAGCCAGGTGAAAAGCGCATCGAGAGGTGGTTCCGAACCGGCCGGCTCCGTACCACAGCGACACAGGTCGGCGATCTCGTCGCGGTAGACGGCGACGAGTAGGTCGGCACGGGTCGGGAAGTGGCGGTACAGCGTGGCGTTTCCGACACCAGCGCGCCGCGCGATCTCGTCGAGTGCGACTTCGGGGCCCGCCTCGGTGATGAGCTCTCGAGCTGCGGCGAGCAGGCGCGCCGTATTGCGGGATGCGTCGGCTCTGAGGCCGGGCTTGCTATTCGGGGACATCCCCGTTTATGGTACCGGCAGAACCGGGGTCATCCCCGTTTCGAGGGCTGGAGGGCAGAACCATGTTGACCGCCGACGACCGGTTCGCCATCACGGAACTGATCAACTCGCACGGGCATCTGACCGACTGCGGCGACTTCGAAGGGTTGCAGGCGCTGTTCACCGAGGACATCGTCTACGACGTGAGCGCTTTGGGCGGCGGTGTCCTGGTCGGACCGGAGTCGATCCGCGAGGCCGCCTTGTCGTTGGGCGACGCGAATCCGGTAGCCCATCACGTCACGAACATCGTGTTCACCGAAGCCTACGATGGAACAGCTCGCACAATGTCCAAAGGCCTCGGCATCATGGCGGACGGGGCCGTCGGCAGCGCCACCTACGAGGACACCTTCGAACGAACCGCATCGGGCTGGCGACTCGCCCATCGGATCGTTCGGCCGCGCCGTGTGCCGCTGCAACCATGACCGCGACACGATGACTACCATACGGACATTTGCCGCCCGCCGACCTCGGGCCGTGATCGCCACCGGTTGTCACCATCTCGTCCGGCCGCTGGCGCCGCGAGGTCCGGCAGCCGGACAGCGCCGGCGGATCGGTACCGCGTGGTCGTTCGGTGCGGGTGTGACCGCGGTGGACGCCGCGAAACCGGTCAGCCCTTCATCAGGTCGCGGTGGTCGGGTGTTGCGTCCACCGGTTGAACCTGAGCAGAACCCGAGCCTGTTGGTCGGAGATCCGTTGCGTCGCGCCACTTCCCGGCTCGGTTCGGACGACCTTAGTCGACGTGGGCGAACTCTTCGAAAGACTCGACCGCCGAGGCATGAGCGGCGACGACCCGCCAGCCACGCGAGTCGTCGTGCGCCCAGGCGCGGGTATAGCGCATCCTGGCTGCGAATGGTGATCCATGAACGCTGCCCTCGACGACGCCGAGGAACCAAGTGACCCCGGTCGGCCCTTCCACGAGTACCGTCAGCTGTTCTTCCTCGAGCTTGCTCACGATCTGAGCCTCAGTGCGGTGCAGCTCGAGATCATCGGCCTTGGTGAACGTGTCCGAGCCGAAAGTGAAGATCAGCCGGTCATCCAGCAACTCATCCAGCGCCTGGACATCCCCTGCCAGCTGTGCAGCCTGGAGTCGCCGCTCAGCCTCCCGCAAGTCATTCTCCATGGCACCCAGCATGCCAGATGCCGGCTGAGTGCCGGTCCGGTCCTCGCGCTTCGCTGACAGCAGATCTACCACCTCGCGCGGATTCCGGATCCGACAATCACCACTGCGCCGTCGACCCTCTGCCCCGCCTGAGTGACGCTACATTTTCGGATGCGTCGCGGACAACGCTCCGCCCATTTTCCCTTTGCCGGAGGCGAGGCGGACGGCGTCCACGATGACCGCGTTCGGCATCTCGATTCCTTTCGGCGACTGCGGGCCGGGGATCGGCCCGCATGCCCGGCGCACCGCCGGACGCGGACGAACTGGCCTGGTCCGGCGGCCGGGCGAATCTCCAGATATCTATCACCATCAGGTTTTTGGTCAACGGCGGGTCGACGCGAGCGATCTTTGGTGAGCCGATCACCGGCGTGCTTATGATGCGGGCACGGGTTCGCGTGCCGCTCCCGGCCGAGTATGCGTCCGACGCTTTGTTCTCGGCCGCAAATCGTCGAGGCTGCCGAATCCGCTGCGGTCGCGCGGGCGAAGCCGATGAGTTCCTGTCGCGCGCCGGGGGCTTCGGCGCAGTCGGCATCGACCGCCTTCACGCGCGTACCACCCGATGTGCGGTCGGGTGGTACGCGTCTCTGCGGTCGACTGCCCAGGGGCGCACGTCCTGTGTCGGCGCCCGGGGTGTTACGTGGCGGCCGGTTGGTAATCCGGCAGTTCGACGCGTTTGATCTCGCGGACGATGACGAGGTAGCTGACAACGGCCATGGCCGCGCACAGGCTGACGAAGGCGAGAGCGAGGTCGAAGGAGCCGGTGGCATCGAGGATGAAGCCGATGACGAGCGGGGTGACGATGCCGGCGACGGCGCCGAAGGTGTTGAACACGCCGCCCGCGAGACCGGCGATCTGCCTGGGTGCCACGTCCGACATGACCGCCCAGCCCAGGGCTCCGAGGCCCTTGCCGAAGAATGCCACGGACATGATCAGGACCACCAGCCAGGAGGCGGTGACGTAGTTGCAAACGATGATGCTGGTGGACAGGAGCAGGCCGACGACGATGGGGATCTTCCGGGCGGCGGTGAGGCCGACGCCGCGCTGCGCGAGGCGGTCGGAGAGCCAGCCGCCCAGAACTCCGCCGCCGAATCCGCACAGTGCGGGCAGTGAGGCCACGAAGCCGACCTCGAGAATGCTCATCCCGCGTTCCTGAACCAGATACACCGGGAACCAGGTCAGGAAGAACCAGGTAATGGTGTTGATGAAGTACTGACCGACGAAGACACCCAGGGTGGTGCGGTTTTTCAGCAGGGTCCCGATATGGCGGAGGTTCTGCTTACCGGAGGTGGCCTCTTTGGTCTGCCGCTGCTGTTCGGCGGTGGGGGCATCCAGGTCCACCAGGGCGCCGCCCGCGGAGATGTAGTCCAGTTCGGCCTTCTGCACCCGGGGGTGGCTGCGGGGCGCGTAGATGACCTTCGTCCAAACGATGGCCAGGACCACGCCGATACCGCCGACGACAGTGAAGACATGCTCCCAGCCCATGGCGGTGACCAACCAGCCCATCAACGGGGCGAAGGCTACGGTGGCGAAGTACTGGGCGGAGTTGAACAGCGCGGAAGCGAAACCGCGTTCCTTGGTGGGGAACCAGGCCGCCACGATACGTGAATTGCCGGGGAACGACGGCGCCTCGGCGAGACCGACCGCGAAGCGCAGGATGAACAGCAGGAAGATCGCCGCTCCGGCGAAGAAGCCGATGGCGCCCTGCATCATTGTGAACACCGACCAGAGGAAGATCGCCAGTCCGTAGACCTTCTTCGACCCGAAACGGTCCAGTAGCCAGCCGCCGGGTATCTGGGCGATCAGATAGGACCAGGAGAAAGCAGAGAACAGCAGACCCAGCTCGCTGGAGCTGATGTGTAGCTGCTCCTGCATGGAGTCACCGGCGATGGAGAGCGTGGACCGGTCCGCGTAGTTGATCGTGGTGACCAGGAAGAGCATCGCCAGGATCAGATACCTGGTGCGGCCGGCTTTCGCGGCGGCCGTTGTCACGGCCTCCGCCGGTTCATCCTGACTGAGTGTGTGCATGGTCGATCTCCTGGACCTATGTGATGCGGGCTGTGCTGCCGCATGTGGTCTGAGCCACAGAACGATGGCTGCGTTCGACCGTAAGTAACACACCGATTCAGGTCCAGGTCGATTTTTATTGCCTGCGATACCTAATTTGTATAGTTACGCGGCGGGGTATTGATGCTCTTATTGAATCGCGACATCCAATTTCTGTGTTGGACGTGGATCACACCACCCGCATACCGTCAGTGGCATGCAACACAGCGGACCAGCGGCGCCACCACCGTCGCGGTGGTAGAAGGGCCGTAGCGAACTCGCACAACGGTACGGTCCTTGCGCGACCGTCGGCTCGACCGGGGGACCACAGATTCCCTCGACCTGCCGATCTCCCCGTCGACTCCCGGGGAATCGCGCCGCAGCCCAGCGGCTCCCGGGCGGCCACGACCTGCCTTACGGCCTCCAAGCGCCCTCCCACGAATTCAGACACGTCTACATGAGGACACGAAGTGACGACCACGACGAACACTGCGCGCACACTCGCGGCCGCCGGCCCGGCAACCCTCGACCGGATCGCTCGGCTGCGCCTTTCCTCGGTGACGTTGCCGCTGGCGACGCCGATCAGCGACGCGAAAGTCTTCACCGGCCGGCAGAAGCCGATGACCGAGGTCGCCTTCCTGTTCGTCGAAATCGAGACCGAACAAGGCTACGAGGGCGTCGGGTTCAGCTACTCCAAACGCGCCGGCGGTCCCGGCCAGTTCGCCCATGCCAAGGAGATCGCCGAGAACCTCCTGGGCGAGGATCCCAGCGATATCGGCAAGATCTGGACCAAGCTCGTGTGGGCCGGCGCGTCGGTGGGCCGCAGCGGCCTGGCCACCCAGGCCATCGCGGCGTTCGACGTCGCGCTGTGGGATCTGAAGGCCAAGCGCGCCGGTCTACCGCTGGCCAAGCTGCTCGGCGCGCACCGCGACTCGGTCCGTTGCTACAACACCTCGGGCGGGTTCTTGCACACCCCGACCGAGCAGGTGCTGGAAAACGCCGCCGCCTCGCTGGCCAGCGGAATCGGCGGGATCAAGATCAAAGTCGGTCATCCCGACGGCACATACGACCTGACCCGATTGGCCGCGGTGCGGGCGCATATCGGCGACGATGTCCCGCTGATGGTCGACGCGAACCAGCAATGGGACCGGCCCACCGCTCAGCGTATGGGCCGGGCCATGGAGGAATACCACCTCGACTGGATCGAGGAACCGCTCGACGCCTACGACGCGAAGGGGCACGCGGCACTCGCCGCCTCGCTGGACACCCCCATCGCCACCGGGGAAATGCTCGCCAGCGTGGCCGAGCACAAAGAGCTCATCCGGCTCGGCGCGGCCGACATCATCCAGCCCGACGCGCCCCGTATCGGCGGCATCACCCAGTTCCTCAAGCTCGCCGCCCTCGCCGAAAACGAGAACCTGCAGCTGGCCCCCCACTTCGCCATGGAGATCCACCTCCACCTCGCCGCGGCCTACCCGATCGAGCCCTGGGTGGAACACTTCGACTGGCTGGAGCCGCTGTTCAACGAGAGCCTGGAGATCCGCGAGGGCCGCATGTATGTTTCCGCCCGTCCCGGGCTCGGCTTCACTCTCAGTGAGCAGGCACGGGCCTGGACGGTAGCCGAACACGAGTTCACCTCTCGGCCGTGATCGTGGTGGCCGGCCGGACTGCCGAGCGGTCCGGTGCGTGGAGTTCCGGGCCACCGGACCGCGGGCCGAGGATGGGTCGGCGCCGCGTCCGGTGGATCGAGCCGAATCCGCCGCGGCGGATGCCGGGTCAGGAGCCGATCGCGCCGGGAAGCTGCCCGGGGTCGATCGGCGTGCCGTCGACGAAGATCGACGGTGTCGACTGGATTCCGCTGTCGAGAACCTCCAGAGTGCGGGCCCGGACGAATTTGCGGTAGGTCTGGTCTGTCACGCAGCGGGCGAATTCCGGATCCGAGTAGCCGACGCCCTCGGCGATTTCGACGATCGTGTTGTCGGGCAGGCCGTCACCGCCTTCCGCGGGCTGGTGCTCGAACATGGTCCGCAACCAGCTCGGGTAACCGGTGGGATCGGATTCGGCGGCGCAGAACGAGGCGTTGGCGGCCCGGCTCGAATACTCGGTGGACGAGGCGTGGTCGAGGAAAGCGATGATGTCGTACTCGACCGCCACCGTCCCCGCGTTCACCGCGTCGGTCAGCAGCGATCCATAGCTCGCCTCGAAGCGCTGACAGGCCGGGCACTGCAGGTCGGCGACCACTCGGACAATCCGCGCTGCGGACGGTGTGCCGATCCTGATCGCGCCGGACCCGGTGATACTCGTGGTGACGCCGGCCGGGTCGGCGCCCGCTTGCGCGGCGATGGCCGGAGTCGGCCCGGGGTCGTCGCGCTCTGCCTTCTGCAGCGCCACATTGATTCCGATGGCCGCGATGAGCCCGATCAATACCGCGGCCACCGCCAGCTGGACGAGGATCCGGCGGGTGCGGTCCACCTGCCGTACCGAGGACAGCGAGTTCTTGTGCTTCGTTGGTTTGTGCACGCGAGTTCCTTGCCTTGACGTGGTTGGGTTGAGGGGGTTTGCCGTCCGAGCCACCACGTGGCGGCCGAACCGCATGGCGGACAACCGAGATCGGATGTCCACCATGCGCGGTCCCGCCGGAGCCGGTGGCCGGTGCGCCGGCCACCGTCGCGGTACCGGAGTTCGCGCGGAGCACGCGATAGCGTCACCGCGCGTGTGCGAGCGGGACCGACGACGTGCCGGAGGGCCGGGCGTCCCTGGGGAATGCGTAGACCACCGTGGGATCGGCGTCGATACCCCGCCACAGCTCGACCAGGGTTTCCCGCGCCCGGGCGACCCGGGAACGGATCGTGCCGACCGGACAGTCGGCGGCCCGGGCCGCCTCGGCGTAGGTCAATCCGAGGATCTGGGTGAGCACGAACGCCTCGCGGCGATCCTCGGGGAGATGACGCAGGAAGTCGGCGACGACCATCTCCTCACCCACGTCGCTGTCGTGGCGGTCACGCCGTTGCTCGATCGCTGTTTCCCAGTCCGCGCCGCCGGCGGTTCGCGGCCGGGCCGAGGCGTTGCGCAGCCGATCGATCACCGCGCGCCGGGCGATCGACAGCAGCCAGGTCCGCGCGGTCGAGCGTCCGGCGAAACGCGGCAAACTGCCCATCGCTCGCAAGAAGGTCTCCTGGGTGAGGTCGTCGGCCGACTGCACATCGGTGAGGTGCGCGACGAAGCGCCAGACATCGGCCCGCGTACACCGGACGAATTCCGCCAGTGCGGTCCGGTCGCCTGCCCCCGCCGCGAGGGCCAGCGCGGTGAGGTGCTCATCTGGGGCATGGTCGCCCGCCGGGTGACGGCCGGAAGACGGCGCCGAGTCGTGCGGGGAGCAGCGTAACCGCCCGCATCCGGGCAGCATGAAGTGCAATGTGTCCATCACAGCAAGCTTCTGATCGGGACGCAGACGCGGACGGCATCGCGATCGCGCCGATCTCCGCGCATGCATGCACCGAGAGGGCGCGGCACGGACATCAGCAGATCACGTCACCGCCGGTGCTGCGCCGGTGACGGTATACCCGCCGCGTGCCACGGAAGCCCCGATCGCCCGCGGAATTCCACGGAAGAGGCCGGCCGGCGGTCACGCCGTCGCGGCGGATGGTGAGAAGAGGCCGATCTCGCGTCCGGGTGGCCCGCGGCGTGCCAGCGCGTGCCGTAGGAACTCGACCGCTACCGCCGGTTCGTCCGGTCCGTCGGCCGGTTGCGCGGGCACCGCGGGACGGGCGACCGGCAGCGGCAGCAGGAGGAGCGGTACCAGGATGCGCGTGTACAGGGCCGCGGCGAGTGAGAACGCCGCGCGTTCCCCACACCACAGCCAGACGCCGCACACCAGAGCCGCCAGACCGTGCGCCAGCAGCATGGCCGGCGTTCGTGTCTCGGTCAGCCGGCCGGCGGCCTCGGCGTGGCCGGTGTGCCCACCGGCGGGGTCGGCCGCGAACCACAGGTGCAGGAGGCCTTGGCCGGCGAGTAATCCTGTCGTGATCGGTAGCAGCCCGCGTTGCCGGTCGGCGACCGACCAGGCCAGAGCTGTGAGCAAGGCGACCGCGAGAGCCAGCGTCGACAGGGAGATGGTGTGCGCCGACGTCAGTGTGTGCCCGGATGCCGACAACAGCACGCAGATCAGCGCGAAGACCCATGCACGGCACGCCCGGGCGAGCGGCGAACGGTGCGCTGGACTGGTCATGGTGCCGTCTATCGTCGCACCTCTTCGGGACCGGCGGCAGGGTGGGGCGCGGGTCGCCCGGCGCTCGTCTGCGGCGGTGACTCTCCCGGGCCTCATTATGCGGAACCGGGGTGGGCGCTGCCCCTTCCACAGATTCTGCTGCTGGTACTCGGCGGCATTGCGCTGTTCGGGGTGGCGCTGCCCGGCGCAACCGGCAGGTGCACTGTGCGCATGCCGCCGCGGCCGGCGCCGAAGTTCGAGTCACCGCCCGGGAACCGCCGGTACCCCGCGCGCGACTACTGCGAGGAGTGGGCTCGGCCCGCGATCGGCGAAACCACGAAAGGTGGATACGCGGCATGAAGGTAGTACGACGGCTTTCGCGGCCGGCGCTGTGCGGACTGCTGCTCGCGGGTACGGGGCTGCTGGGCGCCTGCGGCACCTCCGGCGCCGGAGAGTCCGCGAGCGCGGGAGAAATACCGGCCGGATACCCGGTGACCGTGGACAACTGCGGATTCGAGCAGACTTTCGACCGGCCGCCGTCGCGTGTGCTGGTCCTGCAGGGGGCGTCGGTAGGGGAGGCGGAGACCTTCGTCTCGCTCGGGCTCGAGGACTCGATCGCCGCGAACACCCAGTTCTACGGTGTCTCCGATATCCCGGGTATGGCGGAGAAGGTCGATGCGCTGTCCAAGGGCGGTCTGACCCTCAACGCCGCCGCCGATGTCCCGGCCGAGCAGGCACTGGCGCTGCGTCCGGATCTGGTCGTATCCACCTGGTCCGGCGGTTTCGACCCCGAGTTCGGTTTCGCGAGCCGGGAGATGCTGGACCGCGCCGGGATCCGCACGCTGGTGAACCCGGTCAACTGCGCATACGGCAAACCGGAGAACGTCACGCCGGCCGAGGAACAGAAGTACCGCACCGGGTCCACCGAGTCCTCGCTCGAATTCATCGAGTTGATCGGCGAGGTGTTCGGTGTCTCCGAGCGGGCCACCGACCTCACCACCCACCTGCGCGGTCGCATCGAAGCGACGAAAACGGCTGTGGCAGGACGGCAACCGAAGCGAATGCTGATCGCCTTCCCGGATATGAGTGTGATGAACGCCAACGGCCTGCCGGCCGTGTTCTCGGGCACCATCTACGACTCCGTGGTGCGCGCCGCGGGCGGTGAACCGAGTTTTGCCGACGGTGGCTGGGATCTCACCGGCAACCTCAGCGCCGAACAGCTCGCCGCCGCGCCGGTGGATGTCCTGGTGATCGGCGCGTACCGGCCGGGCGAGGATCTCGACGCGGAGGCCGCGAAGTTGTTCGCCGCGTATCCGCAGTGGAACGCCTCGAAGAACAAGACCTATGTGAAGGTTTCCGATGGCATCTATCTCGGCCCGGCCAACGCCGACGCGATCGACAAGATCGCCCGTGTCGCCCACCCCGATGCCTTCTGACGCCGCCCGGACGCGCTGGAAGAGTTCGGGACGGTTTCCTTTCGGATCCGTATTCATCGGCGGCGCGGTCGCGGTCGTGCTGGCGTGTCTCGCCGGTGTCGCGCTCGGGTCGGTGAACGTCCCGGTCACCGAAGTCTGGGCCACCCTCCGCTATCAGATCCTGGGATTCGGCTCGGCGCCGGACGCGTTGCACGCGATGATCGTGTGGCAGTTGCGGGTTCCCCGGGTACTGGCCGCGGTGCTGGTCGGCGCGGCACTGTCGGTCGCGGGCGCGGTGCTGCAGGGTATGGTGCGCAATCCGCTGGCCGATCCGTTCGTCCTCGGGGTGTCCTCCGGCGCTTCGCTGGCCGCGGTCGCGGTCATGTCCTCGGTCTCGGCCCTGTGGATCCGCAATCTGGGTGTACCGGTCGCGGCGTTCGTCGGCGCGCTCGGGGCGTTGCTGCTGGTCCTGGTGTTCGCCCAGTATCAGGGCCGGTTCACCGGCCCGCGTATCGTCCTGGCCGGTGTCGCGGTCGGGCAGGTGGCCGCGGCCGGGACGAGCCTGATCCAGCTCGGCTCCGAACCCGCGGAGATCCGGGGCATCCTGTTCTGGATGATGGGCAGTGTGGCCGGGGCCGAACTCGGTGCGCTGGCCGTGCCCGCGGTCCTGGCCGTGGCCTGCCTGGGCTGGTTGCTGGTGCAGGGGCGCAACCTCAACGCGCTGTCCATGGGGGACGATGATGCGGTGGCGCTCGGCGTCGACGTGAACCGGCTGCGGCTCCAGCTCATCGTGATCGTGGCGGTCCTCACCGGTCTGGCGGTGAGCGTCGCGGGCGGGGTCGGTTTCGCGGGGCTGATCATTCCGCATATCGCTCGGTTCGGGGCGGGTTCGGACTATCGGCGGTTGCTGCCCGTGACCGCGGTGCTCGGGGCGGCGTTCCTCGTGCTCATCGATCTCGCCGCGCGGGCGATCGACCCGCCCAACGAGTATCCGCTGACCATCTTCACCGCCGCCCTGGGCGGGCCGTTCTTCCTGTGGCTGCTCGGGCGCAGCAGGTCCGGGGGCGCGGTATGACCGGCAACAGCGAAACGACCTCCCCGGGCGCATCCGTAGAGGTGGCCGGGTTGCGGGTGGATATCGACGGCACGACCGTTCTCGACGATGTCGCCCTGACCGCGGCGCCGGGCCGGGTCACCGCGCTGATCGGACCCAACGGTTCGGGGAAGTCCACGCTGTTGCGGGCGGTCTACCGGGCGTGCAAACCGGCGGCCGGGGTGGCCCTGATCGACGGCCACGACGTCTGGCGCGCGCCCGCCAAGGAGATGGCGCGGACCCGTGCGGTGGTGACCCAGCATCACGGTGCGGCTGCCGATTTCACGGTCGGGGAGATCGTGGCAATGGGGCGGTCGCCGCACAAGAAGTATCTACAGCAGGATTCGCGACGCGACCGGGAGATCGTGCTGGCGGCCATGCGCCGGGTAGGTGTCGAGGTTTTCGCCGACCGGCCGTTCGCCGGCCTGTCGGGTGGCGAGCGGCAGCGGGTGCTGCTGGCGCGAGCGCTGGCCCAGCAGGCGCCGGTGATCCTGCTCGACGAGCCGACCAGCCATCTCGATGTACACGCCCAATTCGCGCTGTTGCGGCTGCTACGGGAACTCGATGCCACGATCGTGCTGGCGGTACACGATATCGGGCAGGCACTGGCGTACGCCGATCATGTCGTGGTGCTCGCGGCGGGCCGGGTCGCCGCCGCCGGGGACCCGGCCACGACCCTCACACCGGAGCTGCTGCTCGAGGTTTTCGGGGTGCGGGCCCGGATTCTGACCAATCCGCTCACCGGTCGCCCCCATGTGGTGCTGGCGCTGTCGGAGGAGATGGATGCCCACCCGGTGGATATCGTGCCCCGAACACCCGGCGGGTGAGCGGCGGCGCGGCCCCTTCCACGTTCCACCAGGAACCGTGGACGGGGTGGACCGACCGCTCTGCCGAGTCGGTCGCGAAACGGCACCGATCCGAGGTGGAGTCCGTCGGAGCCCGCGGTCGCCGATCACCTGAAAGCGCTCGGCTCCCCCGCGTTACCGGTAAGTACCGAGATCGGCGGTGCGAGACGGCCGTCACGGTGCAGCGCTGCGGGAACCGCGCATCCGTCGCATCCGACTACTCCTCGTGACAGCAACGGCTCCTGGCGGGGCGGCTCGTCGGCTCCATTCACCACCCGCGGTCATAGGGGCGCAGTTCCGTAACCGCACAGCTGGACAGAGGACATATGAGGATCGACACCCGGACCGGGGGCGGTCGTGGTATCGAAGTGCGCGATTTCTCGGCGGTGGCAGCCACCGCGGACGAGGTAGCGCTACTACGGCGCCACCTCTACCACGACAAGATCGTCGTTCTCACGCAACAGGCGCTCGGCGTCGCGGAGTTCGTCGCGCTCGGAGCGGCTTTCGGGACCCCGGTCGCCTATTACGAGCCCATGTACCACCATCCCGACAGCGAATACGTCTTCGTCTCGTCGAACGTCGACCGCGACACCGGCCGGGTGGGCGTACCGAAAACCGGCGCGTTCTGGCATTCGGACTATCAGTTCATGCCGGAACCGTTCGCGGTCACGTGCTTCTATCCGCAGCGATTACCGGCCGCCGGCCGCGGCACCTACTTCATCGATATGGCTCGGGCGTACGGGCGCCTGAGCCCACGGTTGCGTACCGCGATCGAGAACACCTACTGCCGCCACAGTGCGCGCCGCTACGTCAAGATCCGTCCGGGCGATGTGTTCCGCCCGCTGGGTGAGGTGATCGCGGAGGTCGAACGTCGGACACCGCCGCAGCGGCACCCGACCGTGTTACGGCATCCGGTGACGGGCGAGCGCCTGCTCTACCTCTCCGAGGCGTTCACCTATGCGATCGAAGACGGCTCGGGCAAGGCGTTACCCGGCACCCTGCTCTCGGATCTGCTGGCCGAATCGGGGCAGCTCGACGACAGCTGTTCCCACCCCAATATCTTCCTCCAGTCCTATGAACCCGGTGATCTCGTGCTCTGGGACAACCGCACGCTCATCCACCGTGCCCTGCACAACCCCGGTAACGACCGCACCGAGTCCTATCGGGTGACCGTACTCGACGAATTTCCGCTCACCAGTGAGGAAGCCGTATGACCGCCACCGACCCGGCGACCGCCGTGGCCGTCTCCGACGCGACGGCGGACGATATCGCGCTGCTGGCCCGGGCCGTGCGTCCGTACGCGCGCAAGGGCACGGTCTACCTCGAGCGCGCGCATGCCGTGCGGCGCGGCGAATCCGTGGTCGGGGTGGGCGAGTTCGCGATCGACCGGAGCTGCTATATCGAGGACACCGGTCATTTCAACGCCGTGGAGTTCACGATCTCCTACAACCAGTTGGTCTACTACGCCCTGGCCGTCGCCATCCGCGACCGGCTGATCCCCGAGCTGGCGGACTGGTCGATGGACGACTACTGGGCCAGGCAACTGCCGTCGGTGCTGATCAGCACGTTCGACAGCCGGTACCGCCGACCGATCGACTCCCGTTCCTACACTGCGGAACTGACTATCGGAGAGGTCACGTTCCGGAACCGGTCGCGACCGCTGTACGCGGTGCAGACCGGTGTGGAATTCGCCGACTCGGCCGGCGGCAGCGCCGTCGGCGATATCGAGATCGTGCTGCTGGACCCACCCGGGCACCCGGCGGCCGGTGCGACCCGATGAGGGGCCCGCACACTCTGGTGACGGCGTTGGCGCACCACGCCGTCCCCAGAGCACAGCAGCCGGCGCTCATCGATTCTTCCGGCACGGTGGACTACGCCGAACTCGAAGACCGCTCGGCGGCCGTCGGGTGTGCCCTGCGGTCGGCGGGTGTCGACGCGGGTGATCGCGTGCTCTATCTGGCGCAGGACACGATCGCGGTCTACGAACTGCTGTTCGGTTGCGCCCGCATCGGGGCGGTCCTCGTGCCCGTGAACCAGCGACTGGCCGCCGCGGAGATCGGCTACATCCTCGAACACAGCGCAGCGCGGCTCGTGGTCACCGATATGCCCGACCGGCTCGGCGCGTATCCCGCCACGGTGGTGGACTTGCCGGGCTATCCGAAGTGGCGGGACGGGGCCCGCGGCACGGTCTCGGAACCGTTCCCGGCGACCGCCGATACCCCGGTCGTGCAGATGTACACCAGCGGCACGACCGGGCGGCCGAAAGGCGTGGTGCTGGCGCACCGGACGTTCTTCGCGGTCCGTTCGCTGCTCGACGAGGCCGGGCTGGACTGGATCGATTGGCGCGACGGGGACGTGAGCCTGGCCGCGCTCCCGTCCTTCCATATCGGTGGAATGTGGTGGGCCGTCCAAGGCTTGAACTCCGGCGTGGCCACCGTCGTGCTGCCGGCGTTCACCGCCGCGGCCGCCGTCGCCGCGGTCCGCGACCACGGCGTCACCACCTCCTGTTTCGTCCCCGCGATGCTGCTGCTCATGCTGTCCGAGCCGGGCACCGGCCCGGCGGATTTCGCGTCGCTGCGCAAAATCGTCTACGGCGGATCGCCGATCGGCCCGGACCTGCTCGCCCGCGCGGTGGACACCTTCGGATGCGATTTCGCCCAGATATACGGGCTCACCGAGACCGGCAACACCGCGATCTGCCTGCCACCCGAGGACCACCGGCCGGGCCGCCGGCTGCGGCATGCGGCCGGTCGGCCGTACCCGGGCGTCGGCATACAGATCCGGCGTCCTGACGGGACGGCCGCCACTCCGGGCGAATCCGGTGAGGTGCTGGTGCACAGTCCGGCTCGGATGGTGGAGTACTTCGCCGACCCGGCGGCCACCGCGGCCACGGTGACCGAGGACGGCTGGGTGCGTACCGGCGACGCCGGATATCTCGACGACGAGGGGTATCTCGTCATCCGCGACCGGGTCGAGGATCTGATCATCGTCGCGGGCGAGAACGTCTACCCGGCGGAGGTGGAGAAGGCCATCGATGCGCACCCGGATGTGCACGAATGCGCGGTGGTCGGCGCACCGGACGACCGCTGGGGTGAGCGGGTGCACGCCTTCGTTGTCGCACGACCCGGCACCGGGCTCACCAGGCGGGACCTGATGCTGTTCCTGACCGGACGGCTGGCCGGGTTCAAGGTGCCCTCGCGCTACGACTTCGTCGAGGCGATCCCGCGCACCCCCAGCGGCAAGATCCTGCGCCGCGAACTGCGTGAACGGTTCTGGCCGATCGTGATCGACGCGTCAACTGAGGCGTCGGGCCGCGGCGGGTCGCGGCTCGATCGGCAGCGGGTGATCGACGACCTCGCGGAAATGTTGTTCGTGCAACCGGCCGAACTGACCGCCGACACCGATCTGGCGGATCTCGGACTGGATTCGCTGCGGCTCACCACCTTGGTCGAGCGCTGGCGTGCCGCCGGCGCGCGGATAGATTTCGCCGGACTGGCCGAAGAACCGGTGCTCGGCGCATGGTGCACGCGTTTGGGCCTGTGACGGCACCGCCGGGGCGTGCGCTCACCGCGGCACAGCGCGGCATAACCGATGCGCTGCGCCTCTGGCCGCAGCGGCGGGCGTTCACCCTGGCCGAATACCTGACGGTGCGCGGGCCGGTCGAGCCGCACCTGTGGGCCGCCGCCGTCCGCGGCATGATCACCGACACCGAAGCGCAGCGTATCCGCCTGATCCACACCGATTCGGGGCCGCGACAGGTCATCGACCCGGCGGACCGGGTACCGGTGACAGTCACCGACCTCTCCGAGGAACCCGCACCGGAGGAAGCGGCGCGGGCGCGGATGGAGGCGGATCTGCGAAAACCGTGTGATCCCTACGCCGGTGTCACCGCCGCGCATCTGGTACTGATCACCGGCCCGGGGACACTGCTGTGGTACCACCGGGCCCACCACGTGGCCCTCGACGGTTACGGTTTCGCCCAGTGTGCCCGCCGGGTCGCCGAACACTATCGGGCGCTGTGTGGCGGCTCCCCGGTGCCGCCGCCCGAACGCGGACTCGACGAGGTGATCGCCGAGGATCGGGCCTATACCGAGTCGGCGCGGCACGACGCCGACGGCGCATATTGGCGATCGGCGCTGCCGCACCGCAGCGCGCCCACCCCGTCGACCGAACCGCTGCCTCCGGTCGCCGAACGGCTGCGGACCCGGCGCGCGCTGCCGCGGTGGCGGCCACCGGCGGGTGCCCGCTACGGGGTGGGGGAGTCGATATTGGCCGCGGTGGCGATCCACCTCGGCCGTCACCTCGCCGAACGCGAGATAGTGCTCGGTGTGCCGATGATGAACCGGATCGGGTCGGTCGCCGCCACGGTGCCCACCATGGTGCTCAACGCGGTCGCCGTACCGGTTCGCAACGATCCGGCCGAGACCGTGGCCGAGCTGGCGGGAGGGATCGGGCGGTCCCTGCGCGCCGCCCGGAGGCATTCGCGATACCGGCACGAACGACTGCGTGCCGAACTCGGGCTGCTCGGCGCCGGCCGCAGCCTACTCGGGCCCATCGTCAACATCATGCCGTTCGATTATGAATTCGGTCTGCCCGGTGTCGAGACGACGGCACGGAACCTGAGCGCGGGTCCGGTCGAGGATCTGTCGATCAATGTGTACCTGCGCGGCGGCAGTGCGGAACTGATCGTCGACGCGCACCCTGGACGCTACAGCGCGGTGCAACTCGACGCCCACGCCGACGCTGTGGTCCGGATGATCGAGGCGGTGGCGACGGGAGCGGGGCAGAAGGTCGCCGATCTCGGAATCGACTACGTGCTACTACAGTCCCCCGCGGCGGCGCTCCCGGATCATCCGCTGGAGCTGTTCGCCCGGCACGTCCGATCCGATCCGGACGCTCCGGCACTGATCGACGGTGACCACCTCGTGACGCGCGGTGAACTGCTGGCCGCCGCGCTGGCCCGGGCGCGCGTATTGACCGGCCACGGCGTGGCACCCGGCGATCTGGTCGCCGTCGTCCCGGGTGGCGAACCCGACGATATCGTCACTATGCTGGGTATCGCGGTCGCGGGCGCGGCCCACGCCGCGCTGGATTCCACGCTTCCGGAGACCGAATTACGAGAACTGCTCACCGCGCTCGAACCGTCGGTGCTGGTGCACGACGGCCGATTCGCCGCACTGGCGGCCGAGGTGGCGCCCGGGGTCCCTGCTGTTGTCCCGGCACCGGAAAGCGCTACGCCGCGGCAGCTCACCGGTTACTCATTGCCGCCCGGCGCGGGCTATGCGGTGCTCACCTCGGGCTCGACGGGCCGGCCCAAGGCCGTCCGGGTCGGCGGTGGCGCCCTGGCCGTTTTCGTCACCGACGCGGTCCGGCGCTACCGCTGGGGGCCGGGAGACCGAGTGGTGCAGTTCGGGCCACTGCACGCCGACACCAGCGTGGAGGAGATCTTCGTGACCTTGGCCGCGGGCGGCGCGATGGTGGCCACCCGCGCCACCGACCGCAGTTCACCGGCCGCCCTGCTCGCGCTGGCCGGCCGCACCGGCGCCACCGTCCTGGACCTGCCCACCGCGATCTGGCACGAACTGGCGGTGGCAGTGGACGTGGGCACGTTCGCCATCCCACCGTCGGTGCGGCTCGTGGTGATCGGCGGAGAGGAGGCGTCACCGGAACTGGTATCGCGCTGGCACGCCCGCGGCGGACCGCCGCTGCACAACAGCTACGGTCCGAGCGAGGCGGCGATCGTCTGCGCGAGCACCGCACTCGTCCCGGGTTCGGCGCCACCGGTCCCGCTGGGCACACTCTTCCCCGGTATTGGTGCCGCGCTGGCGGTGGACATGCTCGCCGCCGACCCGGACCCCGGTTGCGGGCTGCTGTATCTCTACGGGCCGGCACTGGCCGACGGCTATCTGCCGCCGGGCGACGGATTCCGCGAGATCACGGTCGCCGGGACCACCGTGCGTGCCTTCGGCACCGGCGACCGGGTCCGCGTACTCGACAACGGCACACTCGAATTCGTCGAGCGGGTCGACGGCACGGTGAAGGTCGGCGGACAGCGGGTCGGCGTGCGCGCGATCGAAGACCTGCTGCGCCGCGAGCCGGGCATCCGGGACGCCGTGATCACCCGGCACGGTGAGTTCGCCCTGCACGCGCTGGTCACCGTGACCGCGCCCCGGTCGCCGGACTGGTGCGCCGCGGTGCGGCGGCGGCTGGCCGAGCGGCTGCCGCCGGCCTGGGTTCCGGCGCGGGTGCGCGTGGTCGAGCAGCTACCGCGCACCCGCAACCTGAAAGCGGACCGGTCCGGGAGTGCCGGGGACGACCCGGCGCCGGGTGATACCGCCGCGCGGGTGCTGGCGGTATTCGCCGAGATCCTGGGCCGCGACGATCTGACCGCGGCCGACGATTTCTTCGCGGCGGGCGGCACCAGTATGCAGACCATCGCCTTGGCGAACCGGCTCACTGTGGCGCTCGGAGTCCCGGTGGAGGTCGACGATGTGCTCGCCCGGCCCACCGCGGCGGCACTGGCCGCACCGGCGGGCCGCGGTCGGCGCGACGGCCCGGATCTCACCGCCGAACGTGCTGGTCTGCGGGCGGATCTTGCCGCGGAAGCCGCCCTGCGAGTGGATCTTGCCGGTGAGCGCAGCGAGCTGCGGGTCGATCTTGCCGGTGCACGTGGCGTTCCGCGGGCGGGCCTCGCCGGTGCACGTGGCGCTCTGCGGGTGCATTCCGCCGGTGAACATGCTGCTCTGCGGGTGGGCGGCACCGCCGCGGCGCCCACACCCGCAACCGCCGGCCCGGTACTGCTGACCGGCGGAACCGGGTTCCTGGGCGCCTATCTGCTCGCGGAACTCCTGAACGCCACCGAGGACGATGTGGTGGTGCCGGTGCGCGCCGGGGATCCCGAGCACGCCCGCCACCGGTTGCGCACCGCCTGCACAGCTGTCGTCGCTGCGGAAATCTTCGATGCCGCGTGGGAATCGGGACGCGTGCGCGTCGTGACAACGCCGCTTGCCGAATTCGCCGCGGGCGCGGCCTCGTTCCCCGCGCCGAGCCGGATCGTGCACAGCGCGGCCGAGATCAACGCGGTCCAGGCCTACAGCGGACTGCGGCCGGCCAATGTGGAGTCCACCGCCGCGCTGTTGCGCCTCGCGTACCGGACCGGGGCTGCGCTCACCCTGGTGTCCACTGCCACCGCCGCCGGGCCGCGCGGGGGACTCGGGGAACCGTCCACGCTGCCCACCGGCTACGCGCAAAGCAAGTCGGTCGCCGAACATCTGCTCGCGACGGCCGCGCACGAGTTCGGTATCGCGGCCACCATCGCGCGCCCGGGCCGGATACTGCCGCATCCGGCGGATAGCCGGGGCGCGCGCGGGGACTTCCTGCACGCGCTGGCCGCGGCCGCCGCGGCCGTGGGTGCGGTGCCGCGGACCGCACTGCGCGAGCCGATGGTCCGCGCCGACGATGTCGCCCGTCTGGTGACCGCTCCGACTCCCGCGCGTTCCACCCGCTCGCCCCGCATTCTCGACCTCTTCGGGCCGGAACCGGTGGGGTTCGCCGAGGTGCTCGGCGCGCTCACCACGGCCGGGTCCGTCCCCCTGGACCGCTGGCGTGGGCTGGTCGCGGCCTCCGGGGCACTGCCCGTACCGCACCGGACCGCCGTGCTCCGCTGGTGCGATATCCAGCTCGCCGGTTTCGACCGTGACTGGGCGTCCGACCACGCGGCACCCCTGCCCGCACGTAGCGCCGCCGAAGTAGTCGAGCTCCTCGGGCTGCGTATCGGATGAGCGGCCCGGGGCCCCGCTACCCGCGGGCGAGGTGAGGCGCGCACACGGCGAGCCGAGCGGACAGCGATTCCTGTGCCACCGAGCAATCCACGCGCCGATTCTCACATCACCGGATCGCGTGCTGTCGCCGGGATCACCCCGGTGGCCGGGAACCGTGCGCTCCCGTCGTCCGACTGCTCGATCGTGCCGAAATCACCGATCATCCGTCCGTTGCCCGGCCCGTGCCGTCTCTGTGGAACGGCGCGGTGATGCCGGCCCTACCGGACATCCTCGCGCCCGAGCGCAGCGCCCGGATCCGCCTCACTGTCGGCGGCATGAGCTGCGCGGCCTGCGCCGCCCGGGTGGAGCGCCGGCTCAACAAGATCGACGGTGTCACCGCGGCCGTCAACTACGCGACCGGTACGGCGACCGTCGATGCCGACCCGGTGATCACCCCGGCCCAGCTGTGCGAAGAGGTGGTTGCCGCCGGGTACTCCGCCGAGCCGACCCCGCCGGAGCGTCCCGCTTTCGCCGAAACGGCCGCCGAGGAGACGGAGGTGACGGATCTACGCCGGCGATTGTTCGTCGCGCTGCTGGCATTCTTCCCGCTGGCCGATCTGTCGGTCATGTTCGCGTTCATTCCGAGCGTTCGTTTCGACGGGTGGCAGCTGCTGCTCACCGTCCTGGCGCTCCCGGTGGTGCTGTGGGCGGCCGCGCCGTTCCATCGGCGCGCGTTCACCAACGCCCGGCATCGCGCGGCGAGCATGGACACACTCGTCTCCGTCGGTGTGCTCACCGCGACTCTGTGGTCGCTGCACACCATGTACCTGAGTCCCGCCCGCACCGAAACCCCGGACGGTGTCTGGGCGGCGATCTGGTCCAGCGATTCGATCTATCTCGAGGTGGCCGCGGGTATCACCACCTTCGTCCTGGCGGGTCGCTACTTCGAGGCCAAGGCCAAACGCGCCGCCGGTGGTGCGTTGCGGGCGCTGGCCGCACTGGCGGCCCACGAGGTCACCGTCCTCACCCGGGACGGACGTGAGATCACCGTGCCGGTCTCCGAATTGAACACGGGCCAGCGGTTTCTCGTCCGGCCCGGGGAGACGGTCGCCGCCGACGGCACAGTGATCGGCGGGGCCACCAGCCTCGATGCCGGTGCGATGACCGGCGAATCGCTACCGGTCGAGATCGCCGCCGGCGACCGGGTGACCGGCGGCACCGTATCGCTGACCGGGCGCATTGTCGTGGAGGCGACGGCGGTGGGCCCGGATACCGCACTGTCGGCGATGATCCGGCTGGTGGACGAGGCACAACAGGGCAAGGCGCGGATGCAGCGTGTCGCGGACCAGGTCTCCGCGGTGTTCGTCCCGTTTGTCTTCGTGACCGCCGCTGCCACCTTCGTGTCGTGGCTGCTGCTCGGCCACGGGGCCGACGCGGCGGGTGCGGCGGCGATCGCGGTGCTGGTGGTGGCCTGCCCGTGCGCACTCGGCCTGGCCATCCCGACAGCACTGATGGTGGCCTCGGGCCGCGGCGCCCGGGCGGGCATCTTCATCAAGGGCCACCGGGCGCTCGAAGCAACACGGGATGTGGACGTGGTCGTTTTCGACAAGACCGGGACCGTCACCAACGGTTCGATGCGCGTGGTCGGCGTCACCGCCACGGGAATCGACGCGGCGGCGGCGTTGCGGCTGGCCGGCGCGGTGGAAGCCGCGTCGGAGCACGCCGTCGCGGCGGCGGTGACACAGGCCGCGCGGCGGGCGGGGGAACTCCCGGCTACCGAAGCATTCGCGGCGCTTCCCGGCCTCGGGGCCCAGGGGCGCGTCGAGGGCCGGGAGGTCCTCGTCGGGCGTCCTCGACTGATGGCCGAGTTCGGCTGTGTGCCGCCGGCGGCGCTGGCCGCCGACCTCGACCGGCACGCCCGGGCCGGACGCACAGCGGTGTTCGTCGCCGTGGACGAAACCGTTGTGGCGGTGATCGCGGTCGCCGACACGGTCAAGGAGTCGGCGACCGCCGCCGTCGCCCGGCTCCACCGGTTGGGCCTGCGGACCGTCATGCTCACCGGAGACAATACTTTCGCCGCACAGGCCGTCGCCGACGAAGTGGGCGTCGGAGAGGTGTTCGCCGAACTGCTGCCACAGGACAAGGTGGATCGGATCGCGCAGTTGCGGGCGGCCGGGCACCGGGTGGCCATGGTCGGTGACGGCATCAACGACGGCGCCGCGCTGGCCACGGCGGACCTCGGACTGGCTATCGGCACCGGCACCGATGTCGCCCTCGCGGCCGCCGACGTGATCCTGGTGCGGCCCGACCTGCACACGGTGCCCGACGCCGTCGAACTTGCGCACGCCACCTTGCGCACCATCCGGGCGAATCTGGTGTGGGCGTTCGGCTACAACGTCGTCGCGATCCCGGTCGCCGCGCTGGGCTGGCTCAACCCGCTGATCGCCGGGGCGGCGATGGCCTTCTCGTCGTTCTTCGTGGTCACCAACAGTTTGCGGTTGCGCCGGCACCGGTCGAGTACGAACGCGCGGAGGGCCGCTGAGTCAGCTGCGTGAACGGGCCAGCTCCGCCAGCATCGCGTTGTAGGCCGCGAGGTCGGAATCGCCGTACGTCTCGTCCTTCCGGTCGGTACGTACGGCGGTCCGCCGGTCCTGGGCGACCCACTGGGTCAGCAGGGCGCCGACCACGATCAGTACTGGGACCTCCCCGGCCACCCAGGCGATACCGCCGCCCGCGTGCTGATCCGCGGACAGATCGATACCCCACGGCAATTGCAGGTTCGTGTAGAAACGGCCGCCGATGACCGACGCGGTCGACATCACGACCACGCCGAAGAACGCGTGGAAAGGCATGATCGCGAACAGCATGCCGAGCCGCCCGAGATGTGGGAGCCGATGCGGACCGGGGTCGATACCGATGATGGCCCAATAGAACAGGTAACCGACGATCAGGAAGTGCACGTTCATCAGCACGTGCCCCCAGTGATAGCTGATCAGATTCTCGAAAAGCGAGGTGAAGTACAGCCCGTACAACGTCACCACGAACACGGGAATGGAGAAGCCCGGATGTGCCAGGACAGCGCTCGCCCGGGAATGCAGCACCTCGAGCAACCCTTCACGCAACCCGCGTAATTCGCCGCTGCCCGCCGCCGGTACCACCCGCAGCAGCAGCGTCATCGGCGCGCCCAGTACCAGCAGCACCGGTACAACCATGTTCAACGCCATATGGGTGATCATGTGCAGGCTGAACATCGCGTACCCGTACGCGCCGATACCCGACGAGGTCGCCACGAGCAGGCTCAGGCAACCCAGGACCCAGGAGAAAGTGCGTCGTGCCGACCAGGCGTCACCCCGGCGGCGTAACCGCACGACACCCACCGCGTAGAGCGCGATCCCGGCCAGCGCCGCGCCGCCGAGGACGATATCGAACCGCCAGAAGGTGAGCAGCTGCCACGCGGTCGGCGGAGCCACGATATCGAAGCCGATGAAGGCCTCGTGCGCGCTGAATCGGCGGCCCGCGAACGCCGGCGCCGGCCGCACTCCCGCGGCGGCCGGCAACGCCACCGCGAGCAGTGCCGCGGCTCCGGCCATCGTGAACAGCGTCGCGGCACGTGCCCGCATCCGGCCGGCCTGCCACACGAGCGCGGCGGCGAGACCGCCGCAGACCGCCGCGCCGAACACGAGCCGCCCATAACCGGTGGCCAGCAGCAGATCCGGCGGCAGCAGCAGCGCGATCAGCGGCCCGCCGGTGAGCGCGGCGACCGCCAGGCACAGACCGGTGAGCATCCGGACCCGCCGGATCACGGTCGCACAGTGCGCGCCGTTGCGTCGCAGATGTGCTCCGGCGCACCACAGCACGCCGCAGCACACCGAGAGAGCCGGTTGGAAGAGCAGCACCGCCCCGGTCGCGTAGTCGTGGCCGGGTCCTTCGCCGGCATTGCCCACGACCACCGGCGGCAGTATCCCGATCGCGGCGCACAACAGCGCCGTCACCGCGCCGAGCCAGGACAGGGACAGCCGGGCGATCAGCGCGACCCCGGCGGCGAGGAGCGCGACGACCACCCATGCCTTGGGCTTCTCGCTCGCCTCCAGCAGCGGGCCCAGGGTGCCGTCGCGCAACAACGCCGGAGTCGTGGAACCAGCGATATCCGCCGCTGTGACCGGGACCAGGGCTACCGCCGCCACCGCCCATACCGTGGCGGCGTGTTCGACGACCCGGAGTCCTGCGTACCCGTCCACGCCGACCCGTCCGCGGCCGGTGGTATCGGTGCAGCACACGGTGTACACCAGCGCGCCCAGCGCGACCGCGCCGGCCACCATGGCGAGCGCCCGCAGCACGGTGTAGCAGATCGCCTGGGCGAGGCCCGGGAAGGCGGTACCCGCCGCGGTATAGGGCATTTCTCCGGCCGCTATCGCGGCACCGGCCACCGCGGACACCGCGAGTGCCGCCGTACCGACCCACACTGTCCGCGCCGAGATCATTTCGATGCCCCATCCTGTCTCTCCGCGGTCCGCCGAGCGTCCGGTCCGTTCACTGCCGATCGGTAGTCGTCTGGACGAGGCCGGCGGTTCCGCGACAGGCACAGATGTGGTGCGGCTCTCGGCTCTCGTCCGCGTCGACTACGGCGAGCGCAGGGGGTGGGCGGGGCGTCACACGATGATTTCGATCCGGGTCAGTAGCCCTTGGAACGGAGGAAGTCGGCGACTGTGATCACCGCTCGGGGTTTACGCGGGCTTCCGGCGAGCGCGGCGTAGGGCAGGGCGATGATGTTGTCCTGGCGGACGGCTGTGGTTCCGGCCATCAGCGGTTGGGCGCGCAACTGATCGATCTTCGCCTGGTCACAGTGACGTAACTGAGCGCCGTGGAGGGTTGGATCGGATGGGGGAATGCCCTTTCGGGTCCTCGGTCCGCCGCGGTCCTCGGTTGCCCTGGTCAGAGGCCTTCGAATTCGCCGGTTTTCATCGTGCCCGCCGGTTCGAACAGCCGAATCGCGGTGTCCTCGGTGGTCACAGGGCAGTGGTCGCAGTCGGAGAAACGCGCCCGCTCTTTGAGGGGCCGCCGACGGCGGGCTGTCGCGACCCTCCGGGGCATGTCCACCTTGCGGGCTCGGGGCGCTCTCGGGCGGGGTGGTCCTCCTGGTGGTTCGTGCCGACTCTCACCCACACGGCCTCGGCCGCATGCATACGTCGGCGACTCTGTCGATTCCGATCGGGGAGTGCGGGGATCGCCGCGCTCATGGAGTCGCGCAGGTGTCGGTGGCGGGTTCTCCCGACAGTGCCGCGGCCACGAATCGCTGTGCGTCGGCCAGTGAGCTGGGGACGGTGGCCCGGTGGTCCTGGCCGTCGTAGATCCGGTAGTCGACCGTCGCCCCCTTGCCGCAGAGCGCGTCGACGAGTGTGTCCGTACTCGGCCGGGTGACCAGCGTGTCCGTGCTGCCCTGGGCGATCATCACCGGCACCGCGGGCGCGGTGACGGACGGGTCTTGTTCTTCCAGGTACCGGGTCAGGGGGCCGAAGTCGGCATCGGGTTCGAAGATCTCGGTGGCCGGGATCGGTGGAACTTCGCGAATCTGCGCCACGCAACCGGTGTGTGCCGCGTGCAGCATCGGCTGTGCGGCCGGTGTGAACAGCTTGCCGGGGTCGATCGCCGGTTGGACGACGTGCGCGCCCAGCACGATGAGCGGTAGGAACGCCGCGGCGGCCGCGGCACCGGGCCGGCCGCTGTCGACGAACTCGACCATTCGGCTGAGGCCGATCCCGCCCGGCGCGATGGCGACGGCGCCTTTCAAGGAGAGCTCCGGCTGCCGGGCCGCGGCGTACTGGGCGGTGAACAACGCTGCCTGGCCGCCCTGGCTGTGTCCGGCGGCGACCCAGGCCGTGCCGATCGAACGATTGAGCGAGCGGGCTGCTTGCACAATATCGGTCACAGTGTTCGCTTCGCCGAGCCCGTTGATGTACGGATGTCCGCCGGGTGTTCCCAAGCCCTGGTAGTCGGTTTGGACAACGGCGTATCCATGCTGGATCCAGGTGTCGAGAACCTGGGTCACCGGGCCGAGATAGTCGTGGGCGGGACCGGTGTCGGTGTCCCGTGAGGGCGCGCAGAGATCGGCATACCCCGTCGTTCCGTGCGCCCAGCTGATCACCGGCCATCCCGCGGTGGGCGGGGCCGACCGGGGTACAGCGACCGTGCCCGATACGACGATCGGCCGCCCGTGCGCGTCGTGGGAGGTGTAGGCGATCAGATCCGTTCGCGCGGCACTCGGTAGCGCCGCGACGGTGGTCAGTGGCCGGGCGCCGAGGAGCTTACCCCCGGGCACCGGAGGGACGGCCGGGGCGACGCCGGCTCCGCCACCGGCGACGGTGATCAGGACCGCGCCGACGACTACGACGGCCGTCGCGTACAAGCGACGGGTCGAGCGGTGAATGAACATAATTGACCTCCGGAACCGGAATTCCTGATGAGATGAGCGCCGGTCCGCGGGCCGTGCTCATCGGTGATCGTGTCGTCTACCGGGATCACCGGGTGGTGATCGGCGGATTCGGGCCTTTCCGTACCGGGCGGTGGTGGTCAGCGCGCCATCCTCGCCGAATTCGCGCCCGGCGACGCGCACCGGAATCGCGAGTGAATCGCCGACCTCCGCCGCGACCGCGCGGATCACCTCCACTGCCGCGCGCGCCCGGTTCTCGAGAGATCCGCCGTATCCGTCGGTGCGCCTGTTGTCCGCCCGGCTCGAGAAGCCGCCCAGTACATAGCCGTGCGCGACGTGGATCTCGACCGCGTCCCCGCCGGCGTCGCGCACCCGCGCGGCGGCCGCGGCGAAGCAGCGCACCAGCCAGTCGGTATCGTCCTTCGTCGCCTCGTGACAGGTGGCGTGCCTGCCACCGGTGACGGCCCCCGGCTTCCGCAGCTCGTCGGGAGTGTTGTCCGCCAGAGCGGACAGGTCGGAGGGGCCGCCCGGCGCCGAGGGGACCAGCAGCGGCCGCCCCTGGACGGTGTCGATCCGAGCGATCTTGCCGTGGTGCGACATCTGTACGCACAGTGCGCTGCCCGCGGGATGGACGGCGTCGGCCAGAGCTTTCGGCCCGGGTAGGAACCGGTCCTCGGAGAGACCGGGTTCCTTGGTGCTCGCGCACCCCATCGGGTAGGCGACAGCGCAGGCGCCGGTGATGATCGGCCCGGTCCCGCCGCCCGCACGGGCGGCGAAATGATCGATATCGCCCTGCTCTATTTCGCCGTCGTCGCAGAGGTTCATATCCATCGCCGGCAGGACCACTCGGTTGGCCAGGGACATCGGGCCGATGGTCCCGGGAGCGAGCAGGTGCGGGAAGGTCTGCGTGCCGGTCACGAGTAGAAGCTAGATCGCGGCGGCAGTTACGTGACGGACCGTTCTCGATCACCGAGACCACGACCGGAACCGCGGTCGCGCTCGTCACCGTAGACAGCCACGATCTCGGCTCCGGGTGATCGTCGTCGTGCCGGAACCGATGATCGCCTCCGCCCACCGCGTCGCGCGCTCCCTCTAGCCTGTCGGAGGCCCGCCCCCAGTCATCCGTCATCGCCCACTTCGAACCGGAGAGCACGTGTCCTCCTCTGGGAAATCGGCTCGCGGCCGGTCGAGCCGTAACCGCCGCTCCGGTACCGCAATATGAGCCGGGATCGATGAACGGATCCGGTCTAGGCTCGCGGATATGGCACCGGACCCGGACGACACCCCGCCTGCCCGTAATGGTGCCGGGTTGTCGGCACTGCTGCTCGGTATCTTCGCGGTCGCGTTCGCCTTCGTTCCTTTCGCGAGCGAGATTCTCACGGCACCGGCCGGGTTGGCCGCTGTGATAGCGAGTTTCATCGGCTGGGACCGGGTCGATCGTGGTATCGCGACCAATCGGAAGGACGCGCTCGTAGGCGGTGTGCTGGGAGTCATCGCGCTGATGATGACGTTGCTGGTCTACGCGGCGACAAGCGCAGCGTAGACGTCGCCGGTCGGACAGCGCCGCGACTGGTGATCCGGCCGGGTCATCCACGGCCCTGTTCTCGGTGTGCACAGGGCATCGAGGGTGCGGAAATCCGTGCGCGCCGTCCTGGCTCAACCGCTGACATCTACCGGCGGTGCCCTCGCTCGTCGGGCCACGGTCGGCGAGGGCGACCAGGTGTCCGGGCACAGTCGTGAAGAGCCTGGCGGTGGCGCGATATGCCGCCGACGAGGCTTCGAAATGGTTTGTACCTTGATCTTGCGTATACGTGCAACTATACGTATATTCAGCTTCAGGCGTGTACGTATACATCTACTTATGATCAGCTGGCGGGTTGGAGTCGATCGCTTGGTACGTCGATCGGCACGGATCTGTCTGCCCTCTCGGCCGATTCGGCCGGTGGTCGCGTGGGTGAGCCGGCCGAGCGGACTTGCGGAACTACTACTCGGTGTTACTATGTAGTGGTAGTCAGTGTCACTGAGTAGCTAAGGGAGTGTTCATGGGCAAACAGGAGACGGAGATGCTCAAAGGAACGCTGGAGGGCATTGTGCTGGCGATTCTGCTCGGCCGTCCCGCGTACGGCTATGAGATCACCGCATGGCTGCGGGAGCAGGGTTTCTCCGATATCGCCGAGGGCACCGTTTACGCCCTGCTGGTCAGGATCGAGAAGCGCGGATTCGTGGACGTGGAAAAGGTTCCCTCGGAGAAGGGCCCCCCGCGGAAGGTGTATTCCCTCAACGCCGCAGGACAGGAATATCTCGACGAGTTCTGGAGGACCTGGAGCTTCCTCGCTGAACGTATCGAACAGCTCCGTGTAAAGGGAGGCAAATAGCCATGGAAATATCGGATCTCGCCTCGAAGGTGATCGGCGACCTGGGCGACAAGAAGCGGTGGCGGCAGTACAAAACGCGGTCCAAGCAGCTGCCCCCGAATTATCGCACCGCGGTCGAGGCTTTCGAGCGGTACCTGCTGTACGGCGGAGCGGGAGGCGGCGGCGTCGCGCTGTTCGACGACCTCATCGATCTGTTCGAGCAGAGCGCGGCCGATGAAATCCCGATCCGGGAGGTCGTGGGAGCCGACCCGGTGGGGTTCATCGAGACCTTCGCGCGGAACTACCAGGAGGAATCCTGGCTCAATAGGGAACGGGCTCGGCTGAACAGCGCCATCGAGCGCGCCGCCACAGAAGGAAAGTAGGGCCTTTCGATGACGACACAGCAAGCTCCGGCGATCCGCGTACAGGGTCTGCAGAAGTCCTACAACAAGACGGAGGTGCTGCGCGGCGTGGACTTCGACGTCGAACGGGGCAGCATCTTCGCGCTGCTCGGCTCGAACGGCGCCGGTAAGACCACCATTGTGCGGATCTTGTCCACCCTGCTCGCAGCCGATGCGGGAACGGCCGGCGTCAACGGCTTCGACGTCGCCACGCAACCGGGCAACGTACGGGAATCCATCAGCCTCACCGGACAGTTCGCCGCCGTCGACGAAATTCTCAGCGGCCGGGAGAATCTCGTGCTGATCGCCAAATTGCGGCACCTGAAGAACGCGGACACCGTCGCCGACGACCTGCTCGAGCGTTTCTCACTGACCGACGCGGCCACCCGGAAGGTATCTACGTATTCCGGTGGTATGCGCCGTCGCCTCGATATCGCCATGAGCCTCATCGGGAACCCGCCGGTGATCTTCCTCGACGAGCCCACGACCGGGCTCGACCCTCAGGCGCGCATCGAGGTGTGGGACGCGGTGAAAGAACTCGCCGAGCACGGCACGACGGTGCTGCTCACCACGCAATACCTGGACGAGGCCGAACAACTCGCCGACCGGATCGCGATCCTGCACCGGGGCCGGATCATCGTCAACGGAACCCTCGCCGAGCTGAAACAGCTACTCCCACCTGCCGAAGTCGAATATATCGAAAAGCAGCCGAGCCTCGAGGACATCTTCTTCGCTCTCGTCGGAGACGATGACCACAAGGGCACCCCCGGAAATGACCGCGGCGCGGTTCGGACGAAATAGGAAACCATGATGACCACGCATTTCTTCGCCGACACCACCCTGCTGCTGGGACGATCCCTGCGTCACATCACGCGTAGCGTGGACACCATCATCACGACCACGATCATGCCGATCGCGTTCATGCTGCTGTTCGTCTACGTCTTCGGCGGCGCGATCGACTCGGGGTCGGATTCGTATGTCCAATATCTGCTACCCGGCATCCTGCTCATCACGATCGCATCGGGTATCTCCTACACTGCTTTCCGGCTGTTTCTCGATATGAAGAGTGGCATCTTCGAGCGATTCCAGTCGATGCCGATAGCACGGTCGTCGGTGCTGTGGGCGCATGTACTGACCTCGCTGGTCGCCAACCTGATCTCTGTCGTGGTCGTCGTGCTCGTCGCCCTGCTCCTGGGTTTCCGCTCCGGCGCCGGAGTGCTGTCGTGGCTCTCGGTGACCGGGATATTGGTCCTGTTCACTCTGGCGCTGACCTGGATCGCGGTCATCCCCGGCCTGTCCGCGAAGACTCCGGACGGCGCGAGCGCGTTCTCCTACCCGCTGATCTTCCTACCGTTCATCAGCTCGGCGTTCGTGCCCACCGACACCATGCCGGGTCCGCTTCGCGCCTTCGCCGAGAACCAGCCGGTGACCTCCATCATCGACGCCGTCCGCGCCCTGTTCTCCGAGCAGCCGGTTGGCAACGACATCTGGATCGCCCTCGGCTGGTGCGTCGGGATCCTGGTCGTCGCCTATCTCTTCGCCATGAACACCTACCGCCGCAAGATTTCCTGAGCCGCGTCGGCCGAGATCGTCCGTGGTGGCTGCACAGCGATGAGATCACCCGGCCCGCGGTCGAGCGTGATCGGGATGCGCCCGATCCATCGCTCGGGACGGAAGACCGGCCCGTTCCCGAGCGCGGCCCGGCGAGTAGCTACTCGCCGGG